>NZ_JAMPQC010000032.1:0-77573 GCF_028482225.1 Providencia sp. PROV130
TTTAAATACACAGTGCCAGTAATTGTCGCCATAGGATTACTCAATTCCGTTTTATAAAAGGCATAACTATGAAAAAGTACCATTCTTCTATTTTTTTCCGTTAGTTATGCTCAAGTCTTTCTTGTGCATTATTATTGGGCGGTGCATTTACAGCTTCAGCTGCTGGGGATAAATTAACAGTTAGAGCGGGTCAAACGGGTTATTTAGGGGAGTTATATCCCGCGAACCGTAGTGCTTATTTGAATACTCATGCACGGTATCTAAGCCCATTCACCTATCCATTAAGTGATCCCAATATTAACTACCCCATGTTACCTAGGCACGATACCTATCTTAAATTTGCTACTACGAGAAATCATACGATCCAATCTAATTTCCCAAGATATGAAGGTGCGCCAGGTATTCGCTTAATTAATGAAAATGATAGTAGCCGAATTATCGTTTTATTACTCAATGGTACGGTATCGACTTCTTATAAAAACTCAAGCTATCAATCTGTTATCAAAACGGCCACCTTAAAACAATCACGACAAATTGCGGGAAATTTAAAATCCAGCGGGGATTTAGCTTGGGGATTGGGATACAGCTCTACACCAATTAATAATTACTTTCAAGCGGGGGGGACTCCTACGGGGTATATTCGCGCCGATATTACGAGTTTTTCAGCGTTTGCCAGTTCTCAGTCAGGCGGGCCCACAACGGTAGTTAAAGGACGTTATCGATTATCAACCGATGAACAACTCATATTTGGTCAAGGTTCAATTTACTCCTATATGGGTTTCGGTCATGCGGATACTCAGTTACTGGCCGACAGCACACTCAGTATTGAAGCATTAGATTCTTGTACTGTCACCCCGATCACAAGTACTAATATTATCTTTAGTACACAGCTAGCGGGCTATAAACAAAATACATTACTGGAAACACGCCCTGCCAGTATGAGTATTAACTGTGTAACTACGGGTAAATTGCTGATGGTGTTATCAGCAAACCAACAATTATATGGGCAAAATAGTACAGGTACCACGGCGGGCACTAATTTAGCTGGGATGGCGTTGGATTTAGTCTCGGGTAGCTCATCTGAAACTACCGAACGGCCATATATTGTGGCTTCCCAAACCGTGCCTTCATCTGACATCTGCCGCAATGGTAACCCGGATGGTATCAGATACTATGAGCGAGTCAAATTAGGGGATATCACAACGACTAATTTGAAAAAGAACTTATACTTCAACCTATGCCACAATGGTAGTGTTAGAGCAGGTAGTTATCGCGGTAGCATTGATGTATCGTTTTTCTTAGAGTAAATCATCGTCATTGATTTACTCTGTTAGCGCTCAGTCACTTAACGTCATTGAACGCTAATATCATTGAAGTCAGCCAGAAACATGCACTGTATTCGCGGTTTTTTTCGCCATTTTTAATGCACTTTCAATCGAATCTGCAATAGCCAAAGCAACACCTAACCGGCGAGTTCCTGCAATTTCAGGTTTACCAAATAACCGTAATTGCGTATCAGCCCCCAACGCTGCGCCAATATTTGAAAAGATCACATTTTGGCTTTGTAAATTGGGTAAAATAACCGCTGAAGCACTCGGCCCATATTGACGAATCACACCGATTGGGAAGCCAAGAAATGCGCGAACATGTAAGGCAAATTCAGATAAACTCTGTGAAATCAGCGTCACCATGCCTGTATCATGGGGACGAGGCGAAACTTCATTAAAAATGATATCGTCACCACACACAAATAATTCAACACCAAATATTCCGTAGCCCCCCAAAGAGGTAACAATTTTCTCAGCAACATCTTGCGCTTTTTTCAACGCCACTTCACTCATGTACTGTGGCTGCCAAGACTCGCGATAATCCCCTTTTTCTTGTCGGTGCCCTACTGGCGCACAAAAGTGAATGCCATCCACCGCATTAACCGTTAACAATGTGATTTCAAAATCAAAATTAACCATTTTTTCAACAATTACACGGCCTTGACCTGCTCGACCACCTTGCTGTGAGTAATCCCAAGCTTGATTTAATTCGTCTCGAGAACGGATCACACTTTGCCCCTTCCCTGACGAACTCATCACAGGCTTAACAATACAAGGAAAACCGATTTTTTCTGCTACTGCGATAAAATCGGATTTGCTGTCTACAAATTGGTACTCTGATGTTGGCAACTTCAACTCTTCTGCAGCTAAACGACGGATCCCTTCTCTATCCATAGTAAGAACAATCGCTTTCGCAGATGGAACTACTTTTTGTCCTTGTTGTTCCAGTTCCATTAATACCTGTGTCGCAATCGCTTCAATTTCAGGCACAATAATATCGGGTTTTTCAATTGAAACTATTCGCTTCATCGCTTCGCCATCAAGCATGTTTATTGTATAACTGCGGTGTGCAACATGCATCGCTGGCGCATTATCATAGCGATCAACCGCAATAACTTCGATGCCCAAGCGTTGACATTCAATCGCAACTTCTTTGCCTAACTCTCCAGCACCTAATAACATCACTTTTGTTGCTGATTTACACAGCGCAGTACCTAATTGATTCATGATTGATAACCTTACCGACAAAAAAATTACTGCCAATTATATACGCAACCGTTTGCTTTTACTATCAAGGAAAAAATACCATAAGACAAAAAATTTATAATCTTTTGATAATATGGTTAATTATTTAATCTAATGGTGTTTTGTCTCGCCCGGTAATAAAGGGTTCTTTATGAGAAAATTTAATATACTGTTTGCGTAAGATTGCTAACACACAAAATATTAAACCAATCCAAATAAGTGAGAAGCTAATGCCTTTGACCCAATCAAATAGCTCATTAAATAAAAATACGGCTAATAAGAATTGAATTGTTGGTTCTATATATTGTGCTAAACCGATCACCGTTAATGACGTTCGTTTAATTGCCGCGGTAAAAAAGAGCAAAGGAATGATCGTGACTGGAGCCGCTAACATATAAAGAACTTTTATTTGCCAATCCCCTTGGGCCACGGCACTTAAACCATTAGAAGCTAACCACCAAGAGATTGCTATTGCAATAGGCAGCAACCAAAGCGCTTCTAGAAATAAAGACGTAATCACATCAAATCGAATAAATTTACGGATTAATCCATATACCGCAAAAGCACTCCCCATGACTAACGCTAAAATAGGTAATTCGCCATACTGCCAAATTTGGTAACCGACCCCCGCACAAATAAAAATAACAGCCATTTTTTCTGCAAAAACAAGCCGTTCACGAAGGAACAAAACACCAAGTAGAATAGAGAATAATGGGTTAATAAAGTACCCAAGACTCGCGGCTAACACCTGTCCGTGAGTTAATGCGTAGGTAAATGTTGTCCAAGATATCGCCATAACCGACGAACTAAATAAACACAAAATTATCGACCATTTATCAGACCATACCTCGCGCCATAAAGATTTATTTTTAATAATTAAGCGAACAAAAAAAAGTATAGGCACAGACCAAATAAGACGTTCTGCAAGTAGCTCTAAAGGTTCCGCTCCGGGAAGTAAACGATAAAATAATGGTGTGATTCCCCATAAGATATAGGAAAAAATAGCAAGAGCTACTCCCGAGCGAAGCAACATAATTTATCCACAATAAAATCTGATTAAATAATATTAGCTACTTATCATACGCCAAAATGCAAAAAATAAAACTTATCAACATCATAATATAGGTTGAATTATATCAAGTATTCTTAAAATAAAAGGTAACTATATCGCTACCTTTTATTTACTCGCTGCATATATCTTCATCAAAAAACATCACGCTGATGTAATGGTGGTTGCTGCTGCATAAATACACATAATTCCTCTTGTGTCGGCGCTGCGGCAATAGCACCTTTTTTGGTTGTCGCCAATGCACCACAAGCAGTAGCTTGCGAAATGACCTTCATCAGCCCCTCTTTTTCGTTGACTAGCCCATATTGTGAAATGGCCGCCAACAACCCCGCCATAAATGCATCACCAGCCCCTGTGGTATCAATACTTTCTACTAAATAAGCACTTACGGCCATTTGAACCGAAGAAGTGAACACCTGACAACCTTTAGCCCCTTGAGTAACAATTTTTAATTGGGCAGGATAGCTTTGCAATTTGGCGATTGCATTTTCAAAACGACTTTCTTGCGTTAACCACAGCAGCTCATCATCAGAAAGTTTTAAAATATCCGCTCGTTTTGCAAAATTATCAACAACTTGATGCATTTCATCGGGATCAGACCACATTTGAGGACGAATATTAATATCAAAACTCAGTAATCCACCAGCGAGTTTTAGTTGTTCGATAGCTGTCGATAGAGATGCTCTACATTGATGATGCACTAGAGCTAATGAGCAAAAATGCAAAATATCATTACCAAATTGCGGTAAGTTATTTGTCGTTAAAAATTGGTCAGCCGATGGAGAAACTAAAAAAGAAAACTCACGTTCTCCGTTTTCATGCAACGAGACGAGAACAGTACTTGTTTTGTACTTTTCATCAAATTCCATCGCACTAGTATCAACCCCTATATCAAATAAGGTTTTTTGCATGAAATGCCCGAAAGCTTCTTCACCGACTCGTCCAATAAAACCACTATTTTGCCCTAAGCGTGCAACCCCAGCGGCGACATTCACAGGCGCACCACCAGCACAAGCTTCATATTGCATGTTTTGAAGAGGAATTAAATCAATGACTGCATCCCCTAATGCCCAAACTTTCATTATATCTCCTTTGCGAGTTTTATATTTTTAACCTTTATTCATATTCATAAATTACACATTACCAACTCATAAAAATAAAACTAGTAAACGCAAACTGTTAACGTTAACATTGAGTATAAAGAAGCCAGCAAATAAACGCACCTATTATTGAATTTCATGCGCTCATTTTGTTATCGCGATCGAAAAATGTTCAGGAAGCCATAATGAAAAAACAACTTGAATTAGCCAACGAAACCATCAAAACAGCAAGGGAAAGCATGAGCTTGCAGTTCTATCCACAATACCACCTTGCCCCTTATGTAGGCTGGATGAATGACCCAAATGGTTTGATCTATCATCAAGGACAATACCACGCATTTTATCAACATCATCCATTTAGTGCGATTTGGGGCCCCATGCATTGGGGTCATGCAACAAGCACTGATATGGTCCATTGGCAACATCAACCCATTGCGTTAGCACCAAGTGAAGATTATGACCGAGATGGTTGTTTCTCAGGCTCCGCAATTAGTTACGATAACAAATTGTATTTGTTTTACACAGGCCATATCTGGTTAGCAAATCCAGGTGATGACAGCCAAATCATCCAATCACAGTGTGTTGCAATCAGTGAAGATGGTATTCATTTCGAAAAGAAAGGTGTTGTACTTCCTTCCCCTGATGGCTATATGCACTTTAGAGATCCTAAAGTTTGGCAACAAGATGGCAAATGGTGGATGGTGGTTGGTGCAAGAGACTCTCAAGATCAAGGGCAAATCCTCTTATTCAACTCTACTGACTTATTAAATTGGGATCAAAATTATCAAATCCTAGCAAAAACTGACGACGATGATGTTTATATGTGGGAATGCCCTGATTTCTTTCCATTAGGCGAAAAATTTATTGCCCTCTTTTCTCCTCAAGGAAAAAAAGCAAAAAATTATCAATATCGAAATTTATTTCAAAATGGCTATTTGGTTGGTAATTGGTCGCCTAATTTACCTTATCAAATTTCACATTCATTTACTGAGCTTGATTTTGGCCAAGACTTTTATGCACCTCAAACCTTTTTAGCTAAAGACGGTCGTCGTATCGCTATCGCTTGGATGGATATGTGGGAAAGTCATATGCCCACACAAAAACATGGGTGGTCAGGGTGTTTTACTTTACCTAGAGAGCTAACACTGAATGAACAAGGTAAAATTATCTCTAAACCTATAGAGGAATTGAAATCATTACGCCAGTCTGCAAGCCATTTTTCCGCAACAATGTTAGCCAAAAACAGCACCATAGTGTTGAATGAAAATGCGACAAGTTGTGAAATAGAACTTATTTGGGATTTACAACAAAGCCCGGCTGAAAAATTTGGCTTTTGGATTGGATACGGCGTGCAGTTCTATGTTGATAACCAAAATCAGCAATTAACCTTAATGCGTCATTACCCTGAATATACAATTAGTGATAATCGTTGTGCTCCGATACCCCAAGGTCATCAACTTAAAATAAATGCTTTTATCGACCACTCTAGCTTGGAAGTATTTATTAATGATGGTGAACTCAATTTTAGTTGCCGTATCTACCCACACCAAAGTGAACGAGATTTAAGATTATTTGCAATAAATCACCAGGCTAAACTAGAAAAAGCGATTTATTGGGAACTCAAGAAAGCGATTGAATAACTGTCCATTCGATTTGCTTTCTCGGCGAAACTAAAAAGAATTACGTTCTAACAAGTCGCAAGCAACATATTCAACACTATTTTGCTGCCGTTCTTCTATGATGTGCAAAGCGGCTTGTTGACCTAACTGATAGTGCGGTAACACAACCGTACTTAATGGCGGGTAAAATAGCTCTCCGACACCTATCATATTATCGTAGCCAAGTACTGCGATATCTTGTGGGATACGTAAACCACGACTAAGCAGTACTTGGTAAGCTAAAAATGCAATACGGTCATTTCCACAAATAATGACATCAAAATCCGGTTTTTGATTCTTAAAATGACTATTAATTAAAGCTATAACATCTAAATAGTGTTCATCACCTAGCTCTAAATGGTATTGCTGAAGCGATGCTAGCGGTAAATTAGCCGTTGCCCATGCAGATTCCACCGCTTCACGGCGCGTTTTTCCAGCAAGTGTCTCTTGCGGGATATAAAGACAAAGAGGATTCCGATACCCTTTCTCTATTAAGCGATTAACTGCATTCAATTGACCATTAAAGTCATCTGGTACATAAGCTGGAAACTGCCCTTTTTTATCTATGCAATTTGCAAGAACCAAACGATTATTATGTAATCCTTCAGGAATAGTCACTTCTCGAAGCCCCATCGTAGTATAAATAATACCATCTGGCCGCTGGGATAATAATTGTCGGACAGCTCTTTCACTATCTTCACTGGAGGTAATATTAACAACAAAGCTACTCCAGCCGAATTGCCTCGCGGTTTGCTCTATTGAAAGAATGATTTCCACAGAAAACGGAGTTGTTGCTGTATCAAGAGCCAAAACGCCAACTGTCGAAACCCTAGAACTTTTTCCTCTAATCTTACGTGCAGAAAAATCAGGAACATAATTGAGTGACTCAATAGCTTGTTGGACCTGTTTCAAGGTTTCAGGCTTGAGTAATTCAGGGCTATTAATTGCCCGTGATACTGTCATCAATGAAACATTTGCAAGCCGAGCTACGTCTTTTAAAGAAGCCATTAAGTATATTCACTCATCAAACCTAGGTAAGAATAAATTTTAGCATGTTAAATATAAAAAGCACTTAATCTTCGTCAATTCACAAGTTAAGTACTATCACCTAAGAAAACAGCATAAAGTGTACATCTAAGACTTTTTATGACTAATGATTTAAGATATTATTGATTAGCTTTAACAATATTTCTATCTATTACTTTATGTTAAAAAACACATTTAATAAGTAAGTTCACCTAACATGTTACACGTCATTAATCGAATATTACCCAATGACACAAACTTTAACTATTGTTTCTATTTTTATATTAAATTTAACTAGATGATGTTTTTAATATAAATTAAGGTCAGTAATACACTAATAAAAAGAACAACGATCAGTAGAAAATATTATTGTGAAATTATAATTTCACTTTATTTATCTACGTATTTAATCAGATTCGTATGAATATCAAATCAGTTCAACAGGAGTATGGTGATGAATAACACCATTCACGTAATCGTAGAAAGTGATAATGTCTTTAAGAATAAACTGAAACTAATGATGGAATCTTTTGGTTTTATCTTTAGATTTTATAATAACGAAGAAGTGTTTATGAGTAATTATACTTACCCTAGTGAGGGTAATGTAAAAGAATGTATTTTATTATTCTTAAACAATGATGAAAATCGTATTAGTCGATTAAACAATATAAATAATTCATTTGGTATTGTTCCATTCATTGTGCTTGCTGAAGAGCCTTCTATCAGTTTGTGCCGTGAGAGTTTTAAAGCTGGAGCTTTTGATTTTTTCCCTTTTCCTTTCAAGGACATTGAAATTCTAAACTCCATCAGCAACGCAACAGAATTATTTTTAAATATGCATGAAAAGTATAAGAAATATACCTACCTCTCTGATAAATTTAACCGTCTTTCGGTTAGAGAACGAGAGATTATGGATATGATATTAGAAGGTAATACTAGTAAAGAAACCGCTGAAAAACTGTCACTATCACCAAGAACTGTAGAAGTTCATCGCTCTAACATTTATACGAAACTAGGTATTAAATCACTACCACAACTTATTCAAGAATACGAATATATTAATACCTATCCTAAATATATTTAATTTATATGATATGCTCATCTTGTTATAGCGTTATTATTTCTGGTGGTTTGATTCTAAGCCATCAGAAACTAATTACCTAAAAAATGCCAAAGACACTATAATTTAGATAAATATAGATAAAAATTCTGTCAATTTTGAAATAATAACTTGTTTTTATAAGTGATAAACAATAGCTCTACTCTATCACAGACTAAAGAAACCTAAGTGAATTGATAATTCCACTCGTAATAATAACTACTAATACTTGCAAAATAAAATAATACTTTTTTGTGTTACTGAAATATCATTTAAAATAATAGTGCAGTTATCACACCATTTTTTAGTAAGACAATGCGCTTTCTCATCGATATTTATCCATCACAAATCTAAAAAAATAGGGCTATAAACGACATACCAACTTACCTAGCTCAAGCATAATGAGCATCGTTTTCATTTTCTTTTCTCGATACATCAAGTAACGACACAAGCAGATAGATTACGCTTTATTTATCTATCGACTGTCGTTCAAAATGTTGGTAAATTTTTCGCGCTTCGCTGTTTTTATGCTTTTTTGTTGTTGCCCACAAAAACATGCGAAAGCGCTTTTTTTTTGCGGCCCAAAGCATACGAGAGAAGCTATTTGTAGTCTTTAATGTTAATTTCATACTGCTTTAGTTTGCGCCATAACGTTGTCCGTCCCATATTAAGGACTTTATGCATTTTTTGAATTTTACCTTCACAAGCCTGCGCCACTTCAATAATCAAAGCTTTCTCAACTGAATGAATATCCAAGTTAGCGAATCGTTGCTCTACCTTATTTTCCCTAAAAATTTCTTGTTTATAATAGTGAAACTTCAACTTCCCACTCGCTTCCCTTGCTAAAGCCTGCGTAAGTGCAAACAAAATATTGCAGTTCTTCTGAGTTGAAGATAAAGCAACAACTAGAACTGGCTCTCCAGCATGTGAATACACTGGAGCTAGATAATAAAAAATCCCATGTAATTCGATTGGCGCGGCATACAACTTAGCCTGTGCTCCATAAGTTAAATTATCAGATAATAAGGTTGCTATCTCAAAATTGCCACCCAACTCATGACTAAGCCAAAGTGTTTTTCCATCAGAGCTAATCAGAGAACTTCGAATATTATTATCATGTAATGAGGCTAATCCGCCTTCAATAGTTGTATAAGTAAGCTCTACAATATATTTATAATCATCTGAATTATAAATACTTTCTTTTACAGGTGTTGTAGTTGGAAATATTAAATGAATCGACATAGTTATCCTTATTCTTCGATAAGAGTTATCTGATTATGTCAATTTTCCATTTAATTATTATATTCTAGATCAAGTTATTAATTGATAGATTTAAACCAATTGATCCACATCAATTTTTCACAATTAAAAGCAGTTAATCAATATGGTAAAAAACAAAATGGCTAACTTAATTTACCTAAGTTAGCCATTTACACGTTTAAAACGCTCTGATTCACTTAAGAAGTGACAATATTTCCCCACAGGTCATATTCATCTGCATGCTCAACGAATACTTTCACTATATCCCCTGCGTTAACACCAAATTCACCATTAAGATAAACCATACCATCAATTTCTGGTGCGTCTGCCATGCTACGGCCAACAGCACCCTCATCATCAACTTCATCAATAATGACTAAAATTTCTTTACCAATTTTATCTTGTAAACGCTGTGTAGAGATTTGTTGTTGTAATTGCATAAAACGATGATAACGATCTTCTTTAATTTCCTCAGGGACTTGATCCGCCAGCTCATTCGCTTTCGCCCCCTCGACAGGGCTATACTTAAAGCAGCCTACTCGGTCTAACTTAGCTTCCGATAAGAAATCGAGTAGCATTTGAAAATCGTCTTCTGTCTCACCAGGGAACCCCACAATAAATGTTGAACGTAAGGTGAGTTCAGGGCAAATTTCACGCCAACGTTTAATTCGTTCAAGTGTTCTTTCTACAGCGCCAGGGCGTTTCATTAACTTTAAAATTTTGGGACTTGCATGCTGCAGCGGAATATCTAGGTAAGGTAAAACTTTACCTTCTGCCATCAAAGGGATGACATCATCAACATGCGGATAAGGATACACATAATGTAAACGTACCCATACGCCCAGTGAAGCAAGTTGTTCACATAACCCCACCATGCTAGTTTTTACAGGCTGCCCATCCCAAAAACCCGTTTTATTTTTAACATCAACACCATACGCAGAGGTATCTTGTGAAATAACCAGTAACTCTTTTACCCCTGAAGCGACTAAACGCTTAGCTTCATTTAACACATCCCCAATTGGGCGGCTATCTAAATCCCCTCGCATAGAAGGAATAATGCAAAAAGTACAACGATGATTGCATCCTTCGGAAATCTTTAAATAAGCGTAATGTTTTGGAGTTAGTTTTACCCCTTGTTCTGGAACTAAACTCAAGAAAGGATCATGTTCAGGTTTTGGAACATAGTGGTGCACATGGTTAAGTACCTGCTCATAGCTATGTGGGCCAGTGATTTCTAAAACTTTTGGATGTACTTCACGAATTTGGTTCTCTTTCGCGCCAAGGCACCCTGTGACAATCACTTTGCCATTTTCATTCAGAGCTTCCCCAATCGCTTCTAGTGATTCCTGCACCGCGCTATCGATAAACCCACACGTATTCACAATGACTAAGTCTGCATTATCATAGCTAGGAACGACTTGGTAACCATCAGTGCGCAACTCAGTTAAAATACGTTCTGAATCAACTAGGTTTTTCGGGCAGCCGAGAGAGACGAAGCCAATTTTTGGCACCGGATTAGTATTTTGCGACATAACTCACTTCTTTTTTTGTGTTATAAATATTGTTTTAGAAAAATGGGCGAAATTTTACCTGAAGAATTGAGGGAATTGTATAAATTTTTATCGAAAATAATCTGTATTTAACGCGAGAATAATAGAAAAAGTTTGTGTTAATTAGGCGATTTCTACAAACCATTTTTGTAAAAATCACCTAAGAATGTCAATCAGCGATTAACCGAACGAGCAATACGTGAATAGGTGTGACGAACACCACGGATAACAATACTATAATTTAAAATATTCTCAGGTAATGCGATTCCGTTATAACCTGAATCACCAATATGGTGTAAATCTGTCCCGGCCATTTTGCACATTAATGCAATTTGCCGAATAGTTTGTAAATCTGCACCTTCTTGAGAAGTGCCAATCGCCGTCATTGTCATCACGCCTTGGGAATGGCAATAACCTACCATTTTTTGCACAAATTCTAATGAAATCCCAGGTACCGTTCCCGGAGCAGGGAGCAAAATAATATCCGCACCATTGTTAATAAAGGTACGAATATCATCTTCCGTGATGAGTTGCTCTGCCGAAGCATTTAAAACACCAGCAGCGTGCATTTTTCCCGTAATAAGCACAATATCTTCACCCACAACAGCTTTAAGCTCTTTAAGGCTCTGGTTAATTTCCTGATTAGTTACTCCATTGCCAGGGTTCCCCGTTAGAACAATAATATCCGCACCCATTTCTTTTAATTTAAGGGCATTTTTGACTGTTGCTAATCGCCCTTCTGACATTTTCCATTGCGCATCTTGTGTCGGATTATTAAAGCCCTCAGGTACAGGCTCTAAATTCACACCGATTGCTCGTCCCGTTAAACGCTTAAGTGTGCGAATGATTTCCTCAGGTTCAACCCCTTCGGGTAGGCCTTGCATAATCGGTTGATTAACATCAAAAACATTCAATAATAAAATGTCTGCACCTTGGCTTGCGGCTAATTCAGCATTTGTCACCGTCATTAATACGGGTTGAATTGTGCCTATGGTTTCAGAAACCAAAATTCGCCCTTCACTTGCTTTAATTGATTCTAATAGGCTCTTTTTATTGAGTTTTGCAATTTCTGAAGCAGAGCAATCAAGATAACGTCGTTGCATGGCTATACCTTTATTTTCAACAAAATGAATGAAGTGTTCTTTCGCAATAAAATTCACACCTTCAAAATATATCATGTAGACAATAATAAACTGCCTAATAGAACACACTATTAGCAAGTTATTTTTTAAAGAATAATAACTTTTTCTAACACTTAGATTTTTATATAAAAACAAACATTTTTAGCGACTAGTAATTTACTTATCGTAAATTACCTCTTGTTTTTTAGTAATAGTAATGATTATCATTACAGCTCTATATCACTTATGGTAAGGACTAAAATAATGAAACTCGCCTATAAAGCTGCTGTTTCAGGTCTCGCGTTGTTTTCAATCTCAGCATTAGCTCAAGAGTACCCTCTCGGTCACCCTGTGATCAAAAACGGAATGGAAATCCAAGGTGTTTACCTACAACCAATTACAATGGATACCGAAGAAGGCCATCATGCGATGTCTCACTTAGCTGCAGATAAAGCAGATGTCCACTTAGAAGCAGATATTCACGCTGTTGAAGATAACCCAAATGGCTTTGCAGAAGGCGATTGGATCCCTTACCTAACCATTGAATATTCAGTCACTAAACTTGGTGATAAACCACAAACTCAAACAGGCACATTTATGCCTATGGTGGCAAGTGATGGCCCTCATTATGGTGAAAACATCAAATTAGATGGCAATGGTAAATACCGTGTCACCTATAAAATTTACCCGCCATCACACAATAAAGATGTTGCCTTTGGCCGTCATATTGATAAAGAAACAGGTGTGGCCCCTTGGTTCCAACCTTTCGAAGTTTCTTGGGATTTTGACTACGCAGGTGTTGGCCGTAAAGGTAGTTACTAATTTTTTAACCTAAATTAGTTAAGGGCTTAACCAAGGAAATTTTCTTGCATAAGCCCTTTTTTGTTTGTCGTTATAAAAGGATAAACCAAGCCAAAATGAAAACATTACTGAGCTTTTTACTGGTTATCACTTGTACAATAATTCCCCTACCTTCATTTGCTGCAGAAAAATATACTGTCGAATTAGAAATGAAAAATGGTGATCTTATCCCGCGTGTTCTTGAAGTTCCTGCAAAAACGATTATCCGTATTAAAATTACCAACACAGGCACTGAGCCCGCAGAATTTGAAAGTATTCAATTAAGAAAAGAAAAAGTTTTAGCCCCTGGTGCAAGCTCTGTTGTTGTTATCGCGCCATTGAAACCTGGCACATATACTTTTTTTGATGACTTCCATCTTTCTCACCCCAAAGGCGAGATCATTGCGAAATAAAAGGATTTAGCATGGGACAGGTTCTGTTTGTTGTGTGGCGTGAAAGTTTTGAAGCGTTGCTTGTCATTGGTATTATTTATGCGTGGATTAAACGACACCCTGACGCACACAATGGTATGAAATACCTTTGGGCAGGTGTTGCTATTGGAATGATTACCTCCATCCTACTCGCTCTTCTCATCTATGGCGTATTTAATGTCCTTGATGATACGGGGCAATCACTGTTTATGATTTTTATGGAGTTACTCGCTTGTATTCTGATTGTCCAAATGGTGTATTGGATGAACAAACATGGCAGCTCAATGAAATCAGAAATTGAATCAGGAATAAGCCATAATGCAGCTCACCATAACTGGTGGGGCGCCGCATTGATTATTGCTATTGCCATTGCCCGTGAAGGAAGCGAAATCGTCGTCTTTTTATCTAGCTTTATTATGTCGTTAACCGCGTCTAATGCATCGGCTTTCTTTATCGAAGTCGGTGGTGGAATTGCAATTGCAGGTCTTACACTCTATGCTTTCTTATTAACAAATCGCTTAGTGTCATGGTCTATCTTCTTTAAGGTTACCGGCATTATTCTATTGTTCCTCGCGTTATCCCTCCTACTTAAAGGGGTAGAAGAAAGCGCTAATTTACTGATTGAATATGATTTTCCCATCCCTGAGTTTTTAATTTATCCCGCTTGGGATACAACTGCATTTCTTGACGATTCGGGTATTGCTGGTAATTTTATCTCTTCTTTCTTTGCCTATCGTTCACAGCCCATTTGGCTCAGTGTCATAACCTTCATCCTTTATTGGGCTATTGTGATCCCATTGTTTACTCGGAGCAAAAAAAAATGTCTAGCTCACTGAGGCATAGCATCAAATGGGTCTCTATTAGCTTAATACTCAGTATGGCACTACCTAGCTTGGTTCAAGGTAAAGCACTGAGATCCCCTGTACAAACAGGGGATAACATCATTATCGCTAAAGGGGATATTCCCACTCCTGAAAAATATCAACATGCCATCCAAACCTATTTAGCCTTTGCCACTGCTGAATTGGCAGAAATGGTGACGCAATTGGAATTGTTACAACAAAGTTTACAACAAGGAAAGCTAGAGCAAGCCCAAACCGCGTATATTCAGGCTCACCAACATTATGAAACAGTACGCCCGATTATTATTTTATTTGGTAATACGGATAGAACAATTAATCCAAGGGCCGATTATTTCCTTGATAAAGAAACTGATTACCGCTTTACGGGGTTTCATCTTGTTGAATACCAATTATTTATGCAAAAAAATACTGAACTTGCCTTAACGGCAAACCAAGAATTATTACTTAAAGGGCGTGATTTGTATAAACGGGTAGCAACTGAAACCATTGAAATACCTAAGCTCGTGCAAGCCTCAGCTGATTTTATTGAAATGATCTTAGAAACGAAATTGGGCGGTAAAGAAAATATCTACAGTTTGTCTGATTTAACTGATATTGCTGCTAATTTGAAAGGGTCACAAAAAATAATTGAAATTATTAAGCCTTTTATCAAGCCAGAAACCCTTGAAAAAATACAGAAAAATGACCAACTGATTAATCAAATAATGCAGTCATATCAACTATCAAATACGACATATCAACCTTATAGCCAATTACAACTCAAAGACAAAATGGCGCTTTATTCATTATTCACTCAGCAAGCCGAAACCTTAGCAAAATTACGTGCTGAGCTCGATGTCGATGTTTACTATAAATATTAAGGCATACATTTATGCAAGCTAAACTGAGAAATATATTTCAAACCAACGGAATGTCTCGGCGTAATGCCCTAAAAATGCTCGCAATTAGTAGCGCAGCTTTAGCCGCCCCAGCATTAAAAGCACAAGACAAAATCGCCGATTGCCAACTCACTTATGACAAAGCAATCAATTATCTTGGGCCACACCAAGCCGGTGTTTTGACGCCTGAACCCAAAAATGCCTCCTTCATCGCATTTAATATGACGGCAAATTCCATCGAAGAATTACAGACTGTTTTTACTCTACTAACCCAGCGTATCGCTGATTTAACCCAACCCCAAAAAGCGCCTCCAATCAATAATGATAAAATGCCTCCCGCAGAATCTGGTATTCTGGGAGCGCAACAACAACCCGACTCACTAACCATCACCGTTGCTTTAGGTAACTCTCTGTTTGATAACCGGTTCGGCTTAAATAAAATCAAACCTAAATATCTTAGTGAAATGACCAGTTTCCCCAACGATCGGTTAGAACAGAAATGGTGTGGTGGCGATCTTCTTCTGCAAATATGCGCGAATAGCCAAGAAAGCGTTATCTATGCATTACGTGACATTTTGCGTCATATTTCTCCATACAGCTTTCCCCTCTGGAAAATAGACGGCTTCTTACCTGCACGAGACATTGATAGCCATTCCACTCCTATCAATCTTTTTGGTTTTAAGGATGGAACGGGAAATGCACCTGCTGATGACAATTTATTGATGAACGAATTAATTTGGATAACAAAAGGCAGTCAAGAGCCATCTTGGTGTGATGGAGGGACATACCAAGCAGTACGTCTCATTCGCTTTAATTTAGAATTTTGGGATAGAACGCCATTAGAAGATCAAGAAAATGATTTTGGTCGCCATAAAGATTCAGGAGCACCCATCGGCATGAAAAATGAGCATGATGATCCTGAGTTTGGCCAAGACCCTCATGGCGACCGTATTTTATTTGATTCCCATATGCGCCGTGCAGAACCCCGCAATCCTGAACGTTATACTGCAAAATTAAGGCGAAGGAGCTACAGCTATTCACTCGGGTTAACCGAAACAGGAACACTCGATATGGGGTTGGTTTTCGTCTCTTTTCAACAAAATTTAAAGACAGGCTTTATCGATACTCAAAAGCGCCTTAATGGTGAACCGCTTGAACGTTATATCAAGCCCTTTGGTGGCGGGTACTACTTTGTATTACCTGGAATTGAGTCGGCACATGACATACTTGCTGAAAAAATGTTTACAGCCTTAAAACAAACTAAATAATGATATGAATAAAAGCCCCTATTACCCTTGCTATAGGGGCTTTACTTGCAACTCTATCATCAACTATTAGGCATTTTAAATAATAAAATACTGCCTAGATTTAAACATATTATTATTTTTTTCGTTCCTTCACATCCGCTTCAACTTCTTGTTTCCAATCCTCTGATATTGGCGCAGACATTTGCTTCGCTTCCACCGCTTTATTTACCGCACGGTAAGCCTTATCGTATCCAGTCCCATCTTGGACATAACCAGTCGCATTTGAACTTTTAATTCCAATATTTTCTGCTTCAGAAATAGCATCAATATTGGCTCCCAAGAAAATAAAATCCCATTTATCTTCTGTTTCTGCAGACTTAATCATGGCTTTAATTTTCGCTTGAGAATATTTACGGCTACTATTTTCTTGTCCATCTGTAATTATCACAAAAAGAACATTATTATTTTTTGTAACCTTTCTATTTTCTTGCATTTTTTCAATACCGTCTCCTATCGCATCTAATAATGCGGTATAACCACCAACGGGATAATCATCAAGTGTTAGATTAGAAACCTTTTCAATGGGTTCTCTATTATGAAGTAAACTTGTTTTGTCATTAAATAAAATAGTTGTAATGTAGGTTTTTATTTTTTTCCCTTTATTTTCAGTTAATACACTATTATATCCACCGATTGTATCGGTTTCGAATCCTGACATTGAACCGCTTTTATCAAGAATAAACACTAAATCTAAAACATCGGGTTCTTTTTTAGTATCAATAATAGTAGTACTACTAGCTATAGAGGAAAATAAAAACAAAAATGCAGCTGATATGACGGTGAAAACGGATTGTATGGATAAATTCATCGCCGAGTTCCTTGGTGTGGTTAATATAAATATAACCACACCAATCTCGCTTTTTCGCCAATTATTTAAAATAAGATTACTCTGTATACTTAATAAGCATTTTCTTAATTAATTTCAAAACTATTACTTGATAATAATTTTCCTGAGTAAGTAAATAAATAGTATATCCCCTTAAACAATTACTGTTTTAACCAAATACCATTTTCTCTTACTACATTAATTTCTTGAATAAAATTATTATATTTTATATTTTCTGCAACAGAGTTTGATGAAGCGCTTCTAGCCTGTTCATGTACTAACTCAGTGATAGCATGGTGAAATTCTTGGTTTAATTCTTTATGAATATCAACATCATCAGTATTTTTTAATCGTGTAACTAACTGAATTAATTTTTCGGCTTTTATCTGCACATCCGTATTATCAAAAGTAACAGTTGGAACTTCATATATAAATACCATATTGATAGAATCCGCGGCTTCATGATTAGCAGGATCCGGCAACAAATTTTGCCCATATTCACTATCTAAATAGGCAATTAATTCATGTTTATCAAAGCATTTAGATTTAATATTTCCATCTAACTTATCATCATAGAGTGTGATTGAGTCAGGAAAACTTTCGCCTACTGGGTAGCTACACCTAAATATATTTGCATCAATAAGCGTTGCGTTAGAACTACGGGCAGGTAGCGCAAGTTCGTGCCCATTAATTGTAATGGGATAGCTAGTAGGTTTAAACCTATCTTCTTTACCATCAACAGCATAAACTTCAGACAAGGTGTAGTAAACAAAATGATTTGGGTTAATAATCCCGCCAGAGTTATTTTCAAAAACAAAAAAATCTGTCACGTCACCTTCATCACTAACTAACTGGTGTGGTCCACTAGAAAGTAAAACAACACCTTTATCATCCGGTAAAACATCATAACCTTTGCCATCCAGCTTAAACGTAATAGTGTTTGCACTTGGATTACTATAATAAAACTTACCTTTACCACTTAAAAGTTCCATATCGTCACAAGCGGAAAGTAATATAGTTGCAGCTATAAAACAGCTATATTTTAGTATAGTATTCATAATGTTATTCCAAAAATTTTTAAAATCAACTTATTAACTAAAAATTAGAGCTATTGTATGACGCCCTTTAAAATATTATTTTCGATATTAGAAACCATTATTCAGTTATTCGAATAAAATAACTTTACGATAAATGCGGTAGTTACCAATTTAATGGATATAACTCATGCGTTATTATCACGCAATACTTTTAACAATACCTGAAAAACCTCATCCATTAACGGCGTCGTTTGTTGGCTATTGCGAATTAAAGCTACTGTACGAGTTAACTCGGGCTGTTGTAATTGCAAAACTTTCAATTCTGGATCACGTAAATGTACAGTATAAAGCTGTGGTAAAATCGCAATCGCCAGTTTTGAGCGAACTAAGCCATATAGCGTTTCAATGTAATCCACTTGATAGCGAATCTTTAATTTTAAACGGTGACTTTCCACTGTCGCAGCGACCAAGCGTTGAATATTACCTTTCGAAAATACAGCAACATCACGGTTATTGAGTAACTTCCATGGCAAATGAAATCTATTATCCGCTACAGCGTCATCATTATGGATAACAGCCACAAAAGGGTCATCTTGTAGTGGAAAAATAGCTAAATTCTGAGGTACTGAACTATCTAACACACCAATACCGAAATCAATTTCATGGTTGATAAGTTTATTAATTAAAGCGTCATTCGTTTGGTCATAAAATTCAATATTAAGCCTCGGAAAATATTGATTTAATAGTTCAGGCACCGCAGGAAATAACAGAGAACTTACGGAAGGAACTAAGCCAATACGTAATGTTCCGTCCCCTCCTTCCGCGATTATTTTTTGAATTTCACTAAATGCGCGATGAGAAACACTCAGTATTTGCTGTGCATGTGGCAAAATTGCAGCACCTAGCTCCGTTAATGTTACGGATGAAGCTGTGCGATTAATTAGCTTTCCTCCGATAACCGTTTCTATTTGCCGCAAAGCACTACTCAAAGCAGGTTGACTTACCGCTAGACGATTAGCGGTCTCGGTAAAATGACGAAGTTTCGCTAACGTCACAAAATACTGTAGCTGTTTGAGCGTAAGTGCAGGCAGCCTCTGCCAAGGTTCTATCATAATAATGTTCTTTTACTTTTATTGGATTAGCCAATATTTCGATTCATTATAACCATTTCTTATCACATGATAAATTTTATCATCTTGGCAAACGTTTGCGTTGCTCATAAAGTAACAATCATAAATTGTAAGAATGGTATCTTTATGTGCATAACAGAACAAAATAGGCGTCACGTCATTCAATCTGCTAAAGGCGAAAAGCCTTTTGACCTTCTACTCGCTAATGCCAATATTGTTGATATGGTAACCGGTGAAGTTCGCCTTGCAGATATTGGGATTACCGGCAACCTAATTGCTAGCGTTCATCCTACTGGAACCCGTACTGACGCAAATGAAACCCATGATTTATCAGGCTATTTCATTTCACCCGGCTTAATAGACACTCATGTCCATTTAGAAAGCTCACACTTACCCCCTGTACGTTATGCCGAAATAGTTCTAGCTCAAGGAACAACAGCTGTATTTTGGGATCCCCATGAACTTGCCAATGTATTAGGCCTAGAAGGTGTACGTTATGCTATTGATTCTAGCCGAAATTTACCGTTAGATGTCATGGTTGCAGCTCCTTCGTCAGTGCCATCAACACCTGGCTTAGAAATGTCTGGAGCGGACTTTGCTGGGAAAGAAATGTCAACCATGCTGAGTTGGCCGGAAGTTCGTGGTGTGGCCGAAGTCATGGATATGTTTGGTGTGCTCCATGGCAGTGACAGAATGGAAGAAATTCTAAATGCAGGAATTACATCAGGTAAGCTTATAGAAGGCCATGCAAGAGGTTTAAAAGGAGCTGTTCTGCAAGCTTATCTGGCTGCCGGCGTCACCTCTGATCACGAATTAACCTCAGCTGAAGATGCCCTTGAAAAGCTACGTGCGGGCCTTACATTACAAATTCGTGGCTCTCATCCTTATCTCCTTCCCGATATTGTTGCCGCATTAAAATCTTTACCGCATTTGTCATCACAAATTACAGTATGCACGGATGACGTGCCGCCCGACATATTAATTGAAAAAGGTGGCATTATTGCGTTACTAAACCTGTTAATTGAACATGGAATGCCAGCAACGGACGTACTGCGCTTTGCTACATTTAACGCTGCAATACGCTTGCAACGCCATGACCTTGGCCTGATTGCTGCTGGGAGAAAAGCAAATTTAGTCATCTTCGATTCATTGGAAACGTTGAAAGCACAAGCCGTGTATGTATCAGGCCAAAAAATTGCAGAAAATAACCAACTTATCAATGCATTAAGCGCACATAATGATATTTTACCACCACGAGATACCATGCAACTCTCGCCAATCACCCCAAATGATTGCACATTAAAAATTGATGGAATCAATGATGGTAGTGCGCGTTTACGTCATATTCGTGGAGCACGCTTTACCCAATGGGGCGAGATTGACGTACAAATCAAAAATAGCGTGGTACAAGTGCCGAATAATTTCAGCCTTATCCGAGTTCAACACCGTCACGGCCGCCACGATGCTTTACCTCAGATAGCCTTACTTGAGGGTTGGGGGGAATTACGCGGAGCCATTGCGACTAGCTATTCACACGATTCACATAACCTCGTTGTCCTTGGTCGTGACCCTGATGATATGGCCATTGCCGCTAATTTATTAATCGAGAGTGGTGGAGGTATGGCACTAGTACAAAATGGTCAAGTTTTAGCTCATGTCGCTATGCCAATAGCCGGTATGCTATCTGATTTACCCGCAACTGAGCTGGCTGCTCAATTTCGCCAATTGCGTGAATTAAGCAGTGAAATCGCTGATTGGGAGCCACCTTATCGAGTCTTTAAGGCTATTGAAGGAACCTGTCTTGCTTGCAATGCAGGCCCACATTTAACCGATTTAGGATTAACGGATGGAACAACACGTCAAATCGTTGACGCTGTCATCCATACTGCTAAGCACGCATAGAAAATTAATAATAATGATAGGAGAGCCAATTAATGGCTGACAATTCAATAAATACGCCAACATCAGGGAGTTGGCTGGAAAGGCGCTTTGCTTTACGTGAGCGCGGCAGTTCAGTAAAAACAGAGTGTTTAGCTGGAGTGACCGGTTTTTTAGCCGCAGCTTACCTGCTTGTGGTGATCCCCGGTTTACTTGCCGTTGGAGGAATGGATAAAGGAGCCGCAACCACCGGAACAATTATTGTCTTCGTCATTGCCAGTTTATTAATGGCATTCTATGCAAACTTACCTTTTATTGTTGGCCCTGGTATTGGAGGCTCAGTCCTTGTCGGTATTACACTTGCAGGCAGTGAAGGTATTGACTGGCAAATAGGGCTCGGCATTGCTTGTTGGTCAGGGATCTTATTTTTCCTATTAACTAAATTTGGTTTGCGTGAAGTTGTTACACGCTCTGTCCCACAATCAATTAAACTCGGATTAACTGCATCAATTGGCCTTTTCGTTGCCGTATTAGGCTTTCGAAATGCAGGATTAGTACTCGCTAACCCAAAAACAAATGCATTAATGCTTGGTGATTTTCTTTCCCCCGGAGCATTAGTTGCACTTGCTGGCTTTTTCGTTGCAATTGCACTACAAGCTCGCAAAATACCGGGCGGAATTTTATGGGCTATTTTATTTGCAACCCTCTTAGGTATTCCTTTTGGTGTCACAAAATTACCTGACAGCTTTATTGGTATTCCACACTCTGTGGCCCCTGTATTAGGGCATGTAGACTTGATTGGCGCATTAAATATCGCGTTTCTCCCTTTCTTATTTGTCTTTTTTGCTGCTGAGTTTTTCTCAACTATGGGGACAACATTAGCAGTTGGCGGAGAAGCGGGTTTATTAGATAAAGAAGGGAATATGCCAAATATTAACCGTCCCTTTATCGTTGACTCAATTGCTGCAGCATTAGGGCCATGGGTTGGTATTCCTGCAGCAACTGCACTTATTGAGTCTTCAGCCGCGGCAGAGGCTGGGGGTAAAACCGGTATGACAGCTCTTGCTGCAGCCTTTATGTTTTTATTAATGCTGCTATTTACACCTATTGCATTAATGATCCCAGCACAAGCCACGGCTCCTGCTCTAATTTTAATTGGACTAAATATGTTCAGTGGCTTACGAAAAGTAGACTTAGGCAATTTTACCGATGGCTTACCCGTATTAATGATGGTGATGATTACGCTAATCGCTAATAGCTTTGGTACGGGTATCGCCGGTGGGTTGTTATTCTACATCTTAATTAAAGCCGTTGCTGGCAAGTGGAGAGAAATTCCAATTAGCTTGTGGATCCTTGCGGTACCTCTTGTTTATTATTTCTCAACACTAGTGAAACACTAGACCATTAGTGCCAGAAAAGCCGATTTTTTCACTGTCGGCTTTTCTATTCTAATAAATTTAGTTTAAAACTGCATGAGCTTCTATTTCTATTAACCATTCCGGCAAAGAAAGCCCTGAAACAATAACCCAAGATGAGGCTGGTGGATTGTTTGGAAACTTTTCTTTTAATGCTTTCGCAATGTCAGCTTGTTCCTCATGGCTATTAAAGCCCTCTTTGATGTAAATACGTAGCATAGCTACCTGAGATAAATCGCCACCTGCCGCATGCAATACATGTTCAATATTGATTAATGATTGTACGGTTTGTTCGTATATACCCCCAGCAACAGTTTCTTCTGCGGCATTTACGCCAACCTGCCCCGATAAAAATAATTGTCGGGTTCCCGTTATTTCTATAGCTTGGCTAAAGCCATACTGCAAAGAATTAAAGATAGAAGCTGGGTTTATCGATTTCTTAGTCATTTTTATTCCATCATTAATAAAACAGTGAGGCAGTATAAGCCATTTACTTTTTGATTCATTAAACATCAAGCAAACGTCATTTGATTGGTATTCAGAAAGCATCAAAAGACACGTTGATTTAAGGTACCTAAGAATAAATACGAATACGCTCAGCTAAATAATTTGCACATTGCGTGACACTCATCAACTGATTTTCCCAATCAACAGAACCCCCTGTTAAATAGGCGTTTTTTGCTACCACTAGGATTGATGCCAATTCCACTGGCATTAATTCAGCTGCCCAAATAGCGGCCTCCCCCTTTGAAGTAAATAGCCCTGTTTCCATGGTGTACCACATCCGTGCCAATGTCAGTAAAACATTGCGCTCATCACCTTCTAGGGATAACTCTAGGTTAGGGAGTGAATCTAACATAGCGCGGTGAATATCGTGCAAGCCAATAATCGGTAAGTGGTAAATCTCTTGGTACCATAAACTTACCGCTTCTTGTGACGCTTGGGCTAACATGAGTGTGAACTCTGGATCTTGAGTTTGCCCTTCAAATACCCCTTGCTCGTAATCTGTACGTAACCACTCCCCATAAATTAATTCGCATTTTGCAGGGTAAGACAGTGAATTTAATTCACTTGCTAAAAATACGGCAACTTCAAGTGGTCGCCGGCCTTCTGGATCAATCGGATATAAGCCAGAAATATCCATTAAATCCCGCACAAGTTGTTCACGACATATATTCGTTATAGGAGTATCAACCACCACAAGTATATCAATATCACTCGTTGGCCGTAATCCACTCGAAACAGAAGAACCATGCAAATAAACAGCAATTAATGAATCAGAAAAATATTTTTGTAGAATAACCAAAGCTTGTTCTGCTTGTAGAGGGGTCTTCATTAAAATCGCGTCCTAACTTATTTAATTAATATAATTATAATGTAACGATTCTATCTATTCCTTGAATAAAACACAGATAAAAAAATAGCCCCTGATTAGGAGCTATTTAATCATCCATACATAGTTAAATTAGTGGAGGAATTGACGGTAAAATAGGCACTTCAATCACTGTTGGCCCATTACGCTTAAATGCCTCTTCGCAGGCTTGTTTAATGTCTTCTATAGTTTCGGCTCTCACCGCAGCACAACCATATCCTTTTCCTAAAGCCACGATATCTAAATTTGGAATATCAAGCCCCGGAACCCCCGGTGTTTCCTCCAATACTGCAAATGATTTTAAAATGCCATATTCATTATTTTTCGGAATGATAAACACAATAGGTAAATTCTGCTGCGCAGCACTCCATAAGCCTTGAATTGAATACTGCATGGAGCCATCACCAATAATTGCCATCACTGGGCGATGGCGCCCGCTGTCCCTTTCGGCTAATGCAATTCCCACACTTGCTGGTAAATTCCAACCTAATGAACCACTTGCAAAAGTATAGAATGAGTCAGGAAATTCGATTGGCCATTCACGATGAAGTTCACCGAGGTTTGAAGGGGACTCTTCCACCAAGACGGTTTCTTTTGGTGAAACTTCCCTCAAGGTGCGAAATAATTGTGTTGCACTCAGTGTTGGGCTATTGCAACTTTGTTCAGCTGCTGCTGGGTACGGTGCCATTCCATGAGGTTGTTTTTCCACTTTTTTTGTCGCAGTACGAGGCGCAACCAAGTTAATTAACCCTTCTAATGCGAGTACAGCATCACTTAACAAGCTATCTCCAATAGGAGCTCTACCCACTTCGATTGGGTCATCTGTAATGTGTAGTAATTTCAGTCCTTCAGGAATATAACTGCCTGCAACATAAGGATAATACCTAAATACAGGAGCCCCAATAACAATGGCTAAATCATGTCCTTCGAGTTTTTCAGATAACGGTTTTGTCGCAAAAGGTAACCCACCTGCATACAGAGGATGAGTTTCTGGGAATGGCGGACGTTCAGATGCAGGCGCAGCCCACACTGGAGCATTTAATTTTTCAGCAAGTTTAATGCCGATATCCCAACCTTCCCCTCTTGCAATGGCGGAACCATAAATAAGTACAGGATTCTTCGCATTCGATAGAGCAGAAGCAAACTCTTGTAGTCGAACTGGATCATAACCAATGCGCTGCGGCACAGAACGAACAACAGCTTCTTGTGCTAGTGCGGGTTTATCCCAATCATCCAATGGGATAGATAAAAATACTGGCCCGGCAGGCGGTTGCAAAGCCATTGCATACGCTCGCATAAAAGCAGCTGGGACATCTTCTGCACGCACTGGCTGGTAGCTCCATTTTACCCAGGGTTTTGGCAACGTTTCAGGCTCAATGTTGGTTAGCCAAGGCTCCATCAATAACATTTCTCGTGTTTGATTTCCCGCCGTAATAATTAATGGCGTTCGGTTCATATAGGCAGTCAAAATATTACTCATGGCATTACTTAACCCTGCGGAAGTATGTACATTCACCATCGCAACTTTACGCATTCCCTGCGCGTAACCATCTGCGGCGGCAACAGCAGAGGCTTCCTGTAATGTTTGGATATAACGAAAATCATTTGGAAAATCTTTTAAAAATGTTTCTTCTGTCGAACCTGGGTTGCCAAAAATGGTTGTAATATCTAACTTACGTAATAAATCATAGGTGACTTGACGGATCGTTTTTTGCATTGAAAACACTCCATAAAAAATATTCAAATTATCTAATAAAAAGAAAATTTAGAGTTAAAAAACTCTGTTAAACTCACACGCCATATCATTATTAAATAATTAAAATAAAACCTAACTCATTGTAATTAGGTACTATAGCAAAAAATTGATTAACGATATATTCAGGTGAATTTTCCTTTTAAGTCCATCAAAAAGAAAGGTAATGACAATACACTTATGAAAACAAGCCATTAAATAACAGCCAAATTAAACAGTCTCAATAAGATGGTAAAAAAAACCAAATATAAACCTGAAACAAAATTATCAAATAGCGTTTAGTGATTATATTTGTACTTATTCTATTCAAAAGTAACCATCAGCGATTTACTATTGATGAAAGGCCATATTTTTAGCGTTAACGACAATGAGGTCCCTAGATTTCTGAGGATGGTCCTACCTATAGACTAGACAATATTTTCACTCATTATCCAATAATGGATTATTTACCTCATTTTTCACTCTAATCTCCCATTTTCTTTTATGTTGTACATCACACTTCTTATCATTTCTTGGTAACATAAGCCTTCACTTAGATAAGTTCCCGAAAAAGCCAACTTTCTTCCTACATAGCCATCTTTAAATGAGCCTTTTCAACAGAAACCTGCTGTTCATGCTGTCTCTCGCTATTTTTAACTAAGAAAATTTACACATGAGACTTCACTGCCACCCATTCAATACTTAGTCTAGGGTTAACTAAAAGTTATAGATACCCAAACAAAACTCATTGTTAAATAAAAGTTGCACAAAGTAACTTGATTTATCGCTAATGTTAAATAACAACAGTGAAAGTTCTGGTAAACTAACTTGAGGTAAAATAATGATCCTAGATGCCAGCTACACTTTATTAGTCGCTTGTTTGGCGCTGTTGATTGGTATGTTTGTTGTCAAATACACACCTTTTCTACAAAAAAATCATATCCCTGAAGCCGTTGTTGGCGGCTTTATTGTTGCTATCATTCTATTAATTGTTGATAAAACTGCAGGGTATTCATTTACTTTTGATGCTTCACTACAAAGCATTTTGATGATTACGTTCTTTTCATCAATTGGATTAAGCTCAGATTTTTCGCGTTTAATAAAAGGTGGTAAGCCACTTGTCTTATTAACGATCGCAGTGACTATCTTAATTGCTATTCAAAATACCGTTGGTATGGGAATGGCTGTCATGCTTAATGAAAGTCCATTTATTGGTTTAATTGCTGGTTCAATCACGCTTACGGGTGGCCACGGCAATGCAGGGGCTTGGGGACCAATATTAGCTGATAAATATGGTGTGACAGGTGCTGTTGAATTAGCTATGGCGTGTGCAACATTAGGCTTAGTCCTCGGTGGGTTAATTGGTGGCCCTGTTGCTCGCCATTTATTGAAAAAAGTTACGATCCCTAAAAGCACTGAACTCGAAAAAGAAACTATCGTTGAAGCTTTCGAACAACCGAGTGTTAAACGTAAAATTAATGCCAATAATGTTATTGAAACCATCTCAATGCTAATTATCTGTATTGTTGTAGGTGGCTATATTAGTGAGTTTTTTAAAGATACCGTTGTGCAATTACCTACCTTCGTTTGGTGCTTATTTGTCGGTATTATTATTCGTAATGTCCTAACGCATGTATTTAAACATGAAGTTTTTGAACCTACCGTTGATGTTTTAGGTAGTGTAGCCTTGTCATTATTCTTAGCAATGGCGCTAATGTCCTTAAAATTCGGTCAACTCGCTAGTATGGCAGGCCCTGTTCTGATTATTATTGCTGTACAAACGGTGGTTATGGTTTTATTTGCTACATTTGTTACCTTTAAAATGATGGGCAAAGATTATGACGCCGTTGTTATTAGTGCCGGGCACTGCGGGTTTGGAATGGGTGCGACACCAACCGCTATCGCTAACATGCAGACCGTCACTAAAGCATTCAGTCCTTCCCATAAAGCCTTTTTAGTCGTGCCAATGGTGGGGGCATTTATTGTCGATATTTCAAATAGTATCTTAATTAAAATCTTTATCGAAATCGGCACGTATTTTACCTAGTGCACAATCATAAAGGCTAGGCTATAACCTAAGTATATAGTCTGGCCTTCGCTTTTTTATCTCTATTTAATTTAAACCGCTTAATTTCCTTTCACCATTTTCAGCACAAAATGAATAGTTGTTCAGATTAATTGGTATTAATTCGGTAGAATATGCGAATTAATACCAATAGTCGGTTTCTGTGAGTAAAGGCAAATAATAGGTTTCTTAAAATGAAATTAAGGCATCTCGATATTTTTTATGCGGTCATGACCTGTGGTTCTCTAACTCGTGCAGCAGAGGTTTTACATATCTCACAACCCGCTGCCAGCAAGGCCTTAAAACATGCGGAACAACAACTTGGCTTAGTACTATTCCAGAGAATTAGAGGAAAGCTAATTCCCACAGCTGAGGCAAACCTGCTATTTGAAGAAGCGAAGGAAGTTTATCATAATTTAGATAAGCTCAGAATTTTAGCTCAAAATTTATCACGTGACCCGCAAGGCAAATTAGCCATTGGTTGCTTACCTAGCTTAGGGCTAAACTTAGTACCTGAAGTGACCGCTCAATTTATTAAAAAACACCCTAATATCAAACTCACGATCGGTACACATCATACAACCGATATTCTGCAGTTATTAACCCAACAAGATCTCGATATTGGTATTGGCTTTAATCTTGAAATTGAAGGCGGTATTACGGTTTTACCTATTGCAGATATCCCATTAGTTTATGTGGATAGCAAATTACCATTACACTCACCAGTCTCCCTCACTGATATTGACCAGGAGCGTTGGATCCACCCTGGCTCTGATTCTTTATCTCAGCTATTACAAAAACGTCATGAGTTTGCAGAATCAAATATTAGTGTGCATACCTATCATATGGCCGCAGAATTTGTCCAAGCTGGTTTAGGTTGTAGTATTACCGATATTTTTTCAGCCGAACATACATTACCTGAATCAATGATTTACCCTTTACAGGAAGGCTTACACCTTGCCGTATCCGTTTTTCATCGCGCAGACAAACCATTAACTAAGGCTGCACAGAATTATGTTAATACCTTGGCATCCACACTTGAAAAAAGAAATAAAGTAGTTAACCAAAAGTTATACTCTGGTAATGAAAACTCAATTGTTTAGTTAGCTTATTCACCGTTAAATAATAACATCTTGGTTATTATGGGTTACGGATTATTATGACTAAACATGTGGTGGTTATTGGAGCTGGTGTGATTGGTTTAAGCACCGCCTATGCATTAATTAAAGCAGGCCAAACCGTAACATTAGTTGAATCTGATACAGATGTCGGTATGCACACCAGTTTTGCTAACGGTGGGCAACTCAGCTATCGCTATGTTTCTCCTCTTGCTGATGCAGGCGTTCCTTTACAAGGCCTACGTTGGATGGGGAAAAATGACTCCCCCTTAAATTTAAAAATAACGCCTTCATTACAACAGTGGTCTTGGCTAGCGCAATTTACATTAGCTTGTAACCGTAAAACCAATAAAATTAATGGTACCCACCTTTTACGTTTATCGCTCCTAAGCCAAGAAATAATGAATAAATGGCGTAACAATGGTGATATTGCCGATTTTGCTTGGGAAAAATCAGGGAAATTAATTATCCATCGCGATCATAAAAGTTTTCAAAAAGCCAGTGAAACGGTTGATAAACAATTTCAAAAAGTATTAACACCCGCTGAAATTATTGAACTAGAGCCTTCTTTAAAGAATATACAGTCTCAACTAGTCGGGGCAATATATGCTCCTGATGATGAGAGTGCAGATTGTTATTTATTTTGCAAAAATCTACTGCAATATTTACTCATGCAACCGCAATTTAAGCTTTGTTTGCAGCACAGTGTTAAATCTTTCATTACACAAGATAACAGCATTACAGGAATAGCCACTCACCAGGGAACTATCCAAGCTGATGATTTTATTGTTTGCGCAGGTAATGGTAGCCGCGAGTTATTAAAACCTCTGAATATTAATGTCCCTATTTTAGGGTTAAAAGGATATAGTCTAAGTGTCAAATATCCGCAAGCTGAGCATATTGTTCCGAAAATTAACGTCACTGATTACGGCAATAAAATTGTCTATGCCAAACTTAATGATCAATTACGTATTGCTGCAATGGTTGATATTGGTTATGACAGCCAAGGCTTACGTGAAAATAGAATACAAGCTCTTAAGAAGATTATTAAACATACCTTTCCTGAATTACCTAAAATCGACGATGCTGAAAGCTGGTGTGGGTTACGTCCCTCAACGCCAAAGGGCCCACCGATATTAGGAAAAACAACCTATAAAAATTTATGGCTTAATATTGGACATGGTAGTTTAGGATTTACTCTTGCCGCAGGCAGCGCGGAAATATTGACTCAATTAATTACAGAACAAAAAACGCCAATTTCATTAACTGGATTAACGAGGTAATCATGTCCATCAAACGTAACAACCCGAAACCACGCTTAGCTGATAGTGTTGAATATGCAGGGATAGTTTATTTATCAGGGCAAGTACCTAATGACCTAACAGGTGATATTACCCAGCAAACTGAAGATGTTTTAGCTAAAATTGATACGTTATTAGCAGCCAGCAACAGTAATAAAACACAAATTTTATCTGCTCAAGTTTGGATTAAAAATATGGCGAGAGATTTCTCTGCCTTTAATGCAGTATGGGAAAATTGGATGCCTGTGGAAAATAGCCCAGCTCGTGCAGCAGTTGAAGCAAATATGGCACGCGAGCAAGTCCTTGTTGAAATTATGGTGATTGCGGCTCAGCGTTGATCTCTGTTTAGTGATATTTTAAATATAAAAAAGCAGTGAAGCTGACTGCTTTTTATTACTCTACCAATTTAATCTTCTATTTAATTTTATAATATCCGATTAAATAATGAATTTAATCAATTTCGTTAGACTTATTATAAAATAAAGACTTTCATTTTCACCCTCCTTAACTATTATCAAATCAATTTCAATAAAAATAAATAGCTAATAAAAAATTATAAATGAAGAAAAAATAATTATTAACTGGAGAGACTAAATGAAAGAAACCGTGATTGAATATATTTTATCGAAGTTATATGACTTAGGCATTGAAGATATTTTTGGTGTTCCTGGTGATTATTCATTTCCTATTAATGACGCTGTTTGTGTTAGTTCTCGACAGCGTTGGATTGGTAATTGTAACGAACTAAATGCAGCCTATGCCGCTGATGGCTATGCTCGAATAAAAGGTGCCGCTGCATTATCAACCACATTTGGCGTTGGCGAATTAAGCGCACTCAACGCAATAGCGGGTTCCTATGCAGAAAGGTTACCGATATTTCATCTTGTCGGAATGCCACCAAGCCAATCAAAGAAAAAACGTCTAATTAACCATCATTCTTTAGGTGATGGTGATTATGATGTTTTCTATAAAATGAGCCAGCATATTGTCTGCGCCCATGCCATTATAACCCCAGAAAATTGTATTGAAGAAACAGAGCGATTAATCACTTGTGCCTTACACGAGCGTCGCCCAGTTTATTTTGGATTACCTGCTGATTATGCTGTAAAAACTGTAGTTAAGTCACCTCATAATATGGTTCCATTAATACCAAAAACCAATCCAGAAATACTAAAAAACATTATCCATCTCATCTTAAATAAATTAATAAATAGCCAGCAACCCTGTTTATTAGCAGGGTCAATATCTCTACGTTTAGGATTACAAAAAAGCTTACAAACTATTATCGAAAAAACCAATATTCCCTATACAACCTTTTATATGGATAAGAGTGTTTTAGATGAAACTAATACACAATATATTGGAATGTATGCGGGGGAGTTCATCAATCCACAAGTGACTTCATTTGTAGAAAACTGTGATTGTGTTTTAAATATCGGCACTATAATGTCAGATTTTAATACTGCTTGTTACACCTCTAATATTGAAGAGGGAAACATAATACACATTATGGATAATTACGTTGTGATTAGTGGCCAACGCTACGATGAGATTTATATGAAGGATGTCATCTCATCGTTAAAAGATAAATTGACATCAACTTCTAATTATTATTTTTATCATAATAATTACCCTAAAGCACAATCACTTGGTACACCAATAAATTCAAAAACACAAGAAATAACGGAAACATTCTTATACCCTCGTTTAGAAAAAATGCTCAAGCCTAACGATATTATATTTGGTGATACAGGAACATTTACCATGGGCTTATCATTTGCACTTTTACCTAAGGGGGCATCATTTCATTCTCAATCTTTATGGGGATCAATTGGCTGGGCCACTCCTGCTGCATTAGGAGCAGCTTTAGCATCTCCCTCCAGCCGTCTTATTTTAATAACTGGTGAAGGTGCTCACCAATTAACAATACAAGAAATTAGTCAATTTTCACGATTTGGGCTTAAGCCTATTATTTTTGTTCTAAATAACGACGGCTACCTTATCGAACGACTATTTTGTAAAGAACCTGAATATTATTATAACGATGTTACTCAATGGAATTATGCACAACTACCTTCGGCATTTGGGTGCGATGATTGGTATTGCCAAAAAGTAACAACCTGCGATGAACTCAATGATGCCTTACAACATATTGAAACTCTCGATAGCGCAGCTTACATTGAAATAATGACAGACAGGTATGACGCATCAAAGTATTTAGTAAAAATGGGAGAAGCTATTACATCTATATACTAACTATATTGTTTGTAGCTAGCTCCGCCATCTAAAATGGCGTGAGCTATTAGAAATAAAATTACATTGTATTTAATTTATACTCACTAACTTTTTCGTTTTACATGTAATCTCTGATGAGATCACGCCATTTTTATAAGCAACAATGTCGGCCATTATCGCTAAAGCAATTTCTGGCGGTGTTTTACTACCAATTGGAATACCAATCGGAGCATGAATGCGTTCTATTTCCTCTTCCGTCATCCCACCGGATGCTATAAGCCGTTCACGACGGCGAGCACTAGTTCTTACTGACCCCATTGCACCAATGTAAAAAGCATCTGTATTAACCGACTCCATCAGTGTTAAATCATCAATACGGGGATCATGGGTTAAGGAAACAATGGCGGTATTTGGAGAGCAACCCTGTTCTTCTAAATAGCGGGCGGGAAATAAAGAAATAACCTCAACTTGAGATGGAATTTGTGGTGCAAACCGCGCTATTTCTTCTTCTCGGTGATCGCAAATAATGACCTCAAAACCTAATGTTAACGCAAAATTAGCGCAATAAGCCCCCACAGTGGAAATGCCTGCAATGATTAGGCGAGGAGGAGCCGCAATGTATAACTGAATTTTATCGCCATCACGTTCTATCTGTGTTGGTTGTTCTGACTTATTAGCTATATGAATTTCACCACTCTGCGGCAATAGAACTTTTTTGATAATGGCAGAATAACCTAATAACGCATTTTGGATCTCAACGAGATAATTAAGTGATTTTTCATTATTTGGTAGATATTCAATCAAAACATCTAAACTACCATCACAGGGTAAATTAACTTTAGTCTCAATCCCGCCTCTTCCATAGCGAACAACTTGGCTGCTACTCACATAATTATTATTTTTTATGCGCTGAATAAAATCCTCTTCAATACATCCACCAGAAAGTGAACCTATATATTGACCGTCCTGTTTTGCAACCAACAAAGAACCCGGGCTTCTCGGCGAAGAACCATAGGTATTTAATACGGTACATAACCAAATTGGTTGCTCTTTTATCCAAGCAACGGCTTGAGAGATAACAAAAACATCTTCACGCAACATATTCATCCCTTATTCGTTATCAACACTTGGATAATCAATATCTTTCACAACATTTTCATCATTTATGTCCAGTTTATAGACAAAATTATCCTGTAATATTGATTTTGCCCCTTCATCGCCGGACAATTTAATTAAATCTGAATAATATTTTGCAGATATTCCCACTGGATGCCCCGGTAAACTATTATATACTGGCCGTACTAACGTATGTTGTTTTAATTCATTTGCTATACGTATAAATAATCTACTATTGATGTATGGCATATCTGCTAAATGAATTATCCACCCATCTAAATTTGAAGTGTTTTTAACACCAAATGCGATTGAATCACCTAACCCAGTACTATTTATCAATGAGTATGGAATATTAAATTGTAAACAATTATTAATGACGCCTTCATTCTCAGGCCGAGTTACTACATGAATAGGAATTCCGCTATCTATTGAATTAAAAAGTGTTTTTTCAAATACCGTGCTTTTCCCTAGCCCAAAATTTAATTTACTGCCTTTACCTCCAGCGTTTTGAAAACGCTCACTTTTTCCTGCTGCCAATATCAAAATACAAATATTCATGGTTTTTATTCTAAATCGATATACTGATTGCGTATCTCATAAATAAAGTATATTCAGTAAGATCACAAGAACTACCTATCATTAATTTGAAAATTATTAAGAGAAGTATAATATTAATGTGATACAAATAATTTTGATGTAACTATAAAAATAAAAATACCGATGTAATAAAAATAAGTGTAAGGGTGTATTATGAGCAAAAGCAATGTCGAACTCTCCCGCAGACACTTTCTAAAATGTGCCGTTATAGCGGGAATATCTGTTTATTTAGCCCCTTTGTATAGCCGTGCTTTTGATGTGCTATTCGAAGAAAAAATCCTTCAATCTCCTGACTGGAATCCAGTCGATAAGCAAATCAAATTTCGTATTGATGGGTTTGCCAAAGTCCAAGGGGAGAAAGTCTTTGCCAGAGATATTCGCGCACGCGATATTCCTCACTGGCCAAAACAGCAAGGTCATGCATTTTTACTACGCGTAACTCAAGCCGATAAAATTTACCAAGGCTTTAATCTTGATCTGCTGAAAGATGGCCTCATGCCTGACCGCATCGTAACCGCGAGCGACTTAGAAAAAGATGGTGTCGCTTTCCCTGAATTTTATGGCGATGATTTATTGCTTCCGGAAGGGAAAACCCCCGCTTACCTTGGCCAAGCCGTTGCATTATTGATTTACCATGATTTTGCTAAATTCCGCTTTGCCAAAGAAACCCTAAAATTCCGTGACGATGTTATCCAATACGGTGCATTTACCGGCCCACTGGAACGGGACCCATGGGGAAGCTACCGTGGCGTGCGAATTGGCAGTGAAAATCCTTATGATCCTGATATTTACTCAAGCCTAAAAGATATGCCAATCTCCCCTATTGGCATGAAAAAACACTTGCCCGTTTGGCCAAAAGGCCGTGAAGGTGGGAAATTAGATCAACAAGGCATGCTATATGCTGATGAACTCGCCAAACAGTTGGAAAATCCGCCAGAAGACTGGCTTGTGATCAAACGAAAATACTTTTCTCAATCGATTGATACTGCTGCCTTAGAGCCTGATAACGCTAACGGTTGGTACGACGCCAAAACACAGTCATTCCATCTGGTTATTCCTACGCAGTCCCCTCAGGAAGTGGCGGAATCATTACCCGAGATGCTGGCAAAATCGCATTTCCCAATTAAACAAATTTTCCTACACCCTTGTTTTACAGTTGGTTATGGTTCTAAAGACCATACCCCATTCCCGTATTATGGTGCGATGGCAACGTTATATGGTGACGGAGTTCCTATTCGTCTGGCTAATGACCGCTATGAACAATTTCAATCCACCATCAAACGCCATGCTTTTGATATGGATTACACCTTAGCGGTGAATAAGAAAACACAGAAAATCGAAGCCCTTTCAGCGTCTTTTATTGGTGATGGCGGTGGCCGCTGTAATTTTACACCTTCCGTTGTCATGGTTGGCGCAACAGGCGCCCAAGCTATCTATTACATTCCGCGTAGTGATTTATCTGCGGTCGGTATTGCATCACGAGCCGTGGATGCGGGTTCAGCCCGCGGTTATGGTACCTTACAAGCCATGGCAGCAACCGATATGTTGATGGAAGAAGCTGCAAAACTACTCAAAGCCGACCCCATTGAGTTCCGTCTTAAAAATATCATCAAGTCTGGGATGAAAAATACCCAAGGGGCAATCCCTGGCGGTGCAATTCGTGCCGATGAAGTGTTAACCCGCTGCGCTGCCCATCCAATGTGGACTGACAGAACCAAGCGTAAAGCTGATTTTGAAGCAAAAAATAGCGGTAAACTATTCGGTACTGGGATTTCTTGTGTGCAAAAAGACTTCGGGACAGGTGCGGAATCCTCCTTTGCTCGTGTAGAACTCACCCCCGAGGGTAAAATTGCTATTTACCATAGTGGTGCAGAAATTGGTACGGGCATGTCCACGTCCCAATCGGTGGTTTGCGCTAAGTGGTTAGGAAAGCCTGCGGAACAAGCTCATTTTTCGGTTGTAGATTGGTCAATTTTACCTATGGTGTCGACAGGTAACCCGTTTGCCATGTCACAAGATGAGCAAAACCACCTCGCGCAAAACCCATTATGGACACCGAATTACTGCTCACCGGCGAGCGCTAGTAATTCAGCCTATTATTTCACCCATAGTACAGACGCAGCCGCACGCCTTATATTTGAACATGGGTTATGGCCCGCTGCCATGTCAATTTGGCAAGAAGGCATTGGTGGCGGACAAGCTGCCCCTCTAGTTGTTCGCCGTGAAGATGCACGTTGGGTTGCTGAAGGCTTAACGGCTGATGGGCTCGAGGTGCTTAGTTTATCGCGCTTAATTGAACGCACTTTTGCAATGGGTGGGGTAACTGGCGCAGTCTGCCACGTATTTAACCGCTGGCAATGGGCTGAAGCCGATTTCCCAATTCAGGGTGAAACTCGCCGTTTACCGATTGATGGGCTATCACTACGATTTGCCGATAAAGAATACCAAGTTTGCCACCGCGAAAAAGCCTATTACCCTGATACACAAAGAAATAATGCTGGAGTCACTTACTACAGTGCAGTCGCTACCGTGAGTGAGCTATCCATTGATAAGGCAACTGGACAAGTTGAATTGCTGAATCACCATAGCGTGGTGGAGTGCGGTAATCTTATCGTGCCACAACTGGTTTCAGGGCAAATTCAAGGTGGATTAGCTATGGGTATCGGCCATGCCCTCCATGAATATTTACCTCTCTACGAAGATGGTCCCGGTAATGGGACGTGGAACTTCAACCGTTATCATCTCCCTCTAGCCAGCGACGTTGCAGTTTGGCAGCAAACCAATGAAGTCCTGCCAGGGCTTTCGGATACAGACCCGCCAAAAGGTGTTGCTGAGGTTGTTATGATCCCGGTGGTTTCATCCATCGTCAATGCCATTGCAGATGCAACTGGTCATCATTTCTTGCATTTGCCTGTACGCGCAAAAGACATTTTAGAGGTAATATCATGAGCCTAAATTTCCTTCCCCTCACTTTAACCATTAATGGCCAACAGTATGGACCAATGGACGTGCCTGAAGGCCTCATGATGATCGACTTCCTTCATGAATATGTTGACCTAACGGGCTCTCGTCTAGGCTGTGGCCAAGGGATCTGCCATGCTTGCGTCGTTATCTTAGATAACCCTTCCGGCACCAGCGAAGAGATCCGCACCTGTATTACTGGCGCGCATTTTTTCAATAATAAAAGTATTCGAACTATCGAAGGGGCTGCCGCCAAAGAAGAAAACGGGGAAGTAAAATTATCCCCAGTTCAGCAAGCTTTTGTTGAACATTTTAGTTTTCAGTGTGGCTACTGTACCCCAGGGTTTGTAAATGCGGCTACCGTGTTTATTGAAGAACTTCAGCGAAACCCCGTTGCAGAAGCGGACTTAGAAGAGGCTATCAAGCAAGCCCTAAATAACCATATTTGCCGCTGCACAGGCTATGTACGCTATTATGAAGCGGTACGTGACGTTGTTCTAGCGACTCCTGGTCTTATCAAGGAGGCAATAAAATGATCAAACGAATTATTTTATGGTTGATAGCCATCGCTATCATCGTTTGGGCGGTGCTGTATTGGTATGAAAGCCGTACCTTAGATGGTCCGGTACAAAAAGTGACAGCGACACCTCAGGAAATTGAGCGAGGTCGTTATCTCACCCTTGCCGGTGACTGCGCTGCGTGCCACACCAGTGCTGATGGCGCGCCATTAGCCGGTGGTTTTCCACTCGATACCCCATTTGGTACTATCTACAGCAGTAACTTAACCCCTTCAGCCGACTTTGGTATCGGCCGCTGGACAAAAGATGAGTTTTATAAAGCACTGACCCAAGGTATCTCTCCACCGAGTAAAAATCTTTATCCAGCAATGCCTTATACGTCTTACAAAGGGATCACTCGTGAAGATTCTGACGCTATTTACAGTTATTTGATGAGCCAACCAGCGGTTGATGTCGCGCCACCTGAAAATTCATTGCCATTCCCACTAAACCAACGTATGGCCATGATTGGCTGGAATTTATTGTTTTTTAATGATAAGCCACTCCCAGATAGCTCACAAGGTAGCTCCCCTGAATGGCTACGTGGTCGGTATTTAGTTAACGTATTAGAGCATTGTGCTGAATGCCATACGCCAAGAGGAAAACTGGGTGAAATGGATTTAGATAACTTTATGCAAGGCGGTGCGTTAGGTCGTTTTGTGGCGCCGGATATTACCCCAAAAGCGCTTGCAGAGCGAGGATGGACAAAAGAAGATTTACAGCAGTTTTTCATGACTGGGCTCGCTCCGCAAGGTTCCGCCTACAGTGATATGCACCCTGTAATTTATCTGAGTTCACAACATTTAACCCCAGAGGATAATAGCGCTATAGCCACCTATTTAATGGGCGATAACCCACCAGCAACTTCGCCATTAAGAATGGGGGAAGGTAACGCTCAAGGACGCCAAATTTATTTAGAAACCTGCTCAGGTTGCCACTCCTATGATGGCAGTGGTAAACCGAATGTGGCGGTGGCAATGAAAGGAAATTCGACATTGCGTGATGCGGATAGCACTAACCTAATTAATGCGATTTTAGATGGTTTGCCTGAGCAACCATTCCCTAATAACCAAAACATGCAAAGTATGCCCGGGTTTGCCAATAAGCTAAATGACCAACAAATTAGCAACTTAGTGAACTTCCTTCGCGTTCAATGGGGAGGACAACCTGCGGATGTCACCCCAGAGCAGATTAAATCTTTGCGTCAATAATGACGAAAAATGAACTATCTGGCTTGTTAATATTTAACGAGCCAGATAATTCTCTAATTAATGTCCATATAATAATATGCTTTATATAATAAAATATATATTGATTTAATTATTCATTAATAAGAACTACTATCATTTAAATAAATTACATTTGAATAAAATTCAGTTATTTTATTCAATACTGTCATATTAAGATGACTCCAACAGTATTATTCACTTTCTTATCTAAATCCCTTTACTCGTTCTTGATATATCAATACAGATACCCATACTATTTATGTAACTTACTGAGCTATCTGATATTAGTCATCGAATTGTGAGCCAATTTAATCGAAATAAAACAATCTTACAGTGCATGGCTAAAAAGTATTATTTATCTCCATTGTTCATAATAAAAAACCCTAAAAATATAATCAGGGAGTACACTATGTCGGGACATATTTCTAGACGCAATTTTATCAAATTAGGCACTATTGCGGGCATTGCAGTGATGGTCGGCAAACTCCCTTTTGCGATAGCAATGGAGCTCGACTCTGACTCTCCATCAACCGATTGGATTGGTCAAAATGGTAAAGCACGTTTTCGCTGGGATGGCGTTGAAAAGGTCACTGGCCGTAAAAATTTTGCTCGTGATTACCGCGCTAAAGACATCCCTGGCTGGCCTAAAAAACAAAGCTATGCCTTTATGTTAAAAGCAACAGAGGCAGATAAAACCTTTGAAGGTATTGATATTTCAATGTTAGGTCCAAATTTACAGCCTGATAAAGTTGTTTTACAAGAAGACCTTATCCGTGATGGCTTGAATATTCCTCAAGACACCAGCATGGGGAAAGGCTTCTATGGCACTAATATTCTAGTGCCTCTAGGGGATACCCCGCCAATTATTGGCCACCCAGTTGCTATCTTGATTTATCATGATTTCGATAAATACAGTGCAGCGCAGCGGATGTTACGCTTTGCGACAAATACCGTAAAATATGGAACGGTGACAGGGCCAAAACCGCCCGCTAACTACGGTGCAGCACGATATGTGCGTATTGGTGGCTACACCCCGCTTTCGCCTTCTATCTTTTCCCCTTATCAAGATTCAGGTATTAAAGGCGGGTTCGATGGTAATACGCCTATTTGGCCACCTTATGACCCCAAACACGCCATTTCTATTCCACCAGTGATCCGTAAAGATCGTGGTGGTGGTTTTATTCAAGCCCTTCATCAGGCAGAAAAAAGTCCTGATAAACAAGAAAAAGCGATGGATTACGCACGACAAATTGAGCAAGAAATCGCAGCTGCTCGCCAGAATCCCGATAAATTTGTGATTGAGCGCCATGGTTTTTCACAATCCATTGACCCTTGTGCGATGGAGCCAGATAACTGTAATACTTGGTATGACGCACAAACCAAAACATTGCATATCTTAACCGCGACACAGTCTCCCGCAGGAGTCGTCAACGCCGCTGCTGAGTTATCGAAGCACAACAAACATTTTTCCGTCGAGAACATTGTGCTATTAACTGGTTCGACCGTCGGTTATGGCTCAAAAGACTATTCGGTTTTTCCTTTCTATTCCATGGTCGCCAGTTTCTATGCTGATGGCTTGCCTGTTCGCATGGCAAATGACCGCTATGAACAATTCCAAATGGGGATGAAACGTCACTCCATTGAGATGGATGTCACCATTATTGGTGATAAAAAAACGGGTAAATTTGATGTATTAAAAGGCACTTATAACTGTAATGGTGGAGGTCGTGAGAACCTCTCCGTGGCCGTATCGCACGTTGCGGTACGTGGTGCCCAATCTATTTATTATTTCCCTAAATCTGACCTTACCGCTCTCGCCATGGCCACTCCGGCTGTCGAAGCGGGCTCAATGCGTGGCTTTGGTTCCTTGCAATCAATGGCAGTCACTGAATTGATGGTCGATGAAATCGCTCACAACCTCAATATAGACCCGATTGAACTGCGCCGCCGTAATGCCATTTTAGAAGGCTACCCAAATACACAAGGTGGTGTAATAGCCGGTGACCCACGCAATGTCGAAATGCTAAATCTTGCGGAAAAACACCCGATTTGGGTCGATCGTGAGAAAAACAAAGTCGATTATGAAGCGAAAAACCCCGGTAAGCTATATGGTGTTGGCTTTGCGCAAGTACAGCAAGTTTATGGGTCTAGTGGTGTCCCAACGATTCTTTCTCTTGAGTTTGATATCAATGGCAAGCTAACCATGCGCCATTGTATGCAAGAAATTGGTACTGGTGGTACAACCGCACAGCAAGTGATGGTGTGGCAAGCACTCAGCAAAGCCCCTGATGTGGTTGAGTTTGGGGTAACTGAATTTGCAGAACTGCCACTCAAAACCAGTTGGGCAGATCAGAAAAAACAAGACGAGCTGTCCAAAACTGATCCCTACTGGACACCTGCGCTGATCCCTGACATGAGTTCATCGAGTGGTGTTTATTATATTGGGTTTGGTACACGCCAAGCGGGCCATTTCTTATTGGAAAATACCCTATGGCCTGCAGCCAAAAGCATTTGGAGCGAAGGCCCTGGTGGCGGTGCTTTCAACGGCTTAAATGTTGAATTTGCAGACATTCGTGTCGGGCCAGATGGTATTGGTGGCGGCGGAATGAAGCCCATTCCTTTTGACATTTTAGCCAAAAGAGCCCATGAGATGGGGCTCATCACCGGGGTTGCTGTTCACGGCTATTCAAGCTGGCAGTGGGCTCGCGCAGAGTTCGATATCCCGACTGTGGGTTTAAAGAATCTCCCTCTCGATGCAATATCCGTTCGTTATGGCGAGGGTGCGCCACAAGAACTGAAAAAACAGATGACCACTGGCGGTTACCATTTTATTAAACGTAAAATTGCCTATTATCCACCAACACAACGCGCAAAAGCAGATCCAACAACGGTCACACCCGCTTCTTGCCTCGTTGAACTCAACGTCAATACCATGACGGGTGAGGTCGATGTCATGCGCCATCATATGATTATGGACCCCGGTACGATGATTGTCCCTGAATTGGTTTCAGGCCAAATTCAAGGGGGTACCGCCATGGGTATTGGCCACGCATTGATGGAAGAATTGCCACTGTATGAAGATGGGCCAGGTAACGGAACATGGAACTTTAATCGCTATGTTCTGCCACGTGCAAAAGATGTTGCGGTTTGGCAGCAAACCATTGATTACTTACCTCCGCTATCAGAAACTTCACCACCAAAAGGCATGGCTGAACTGGGGATGATCCCAATCTTACCTGCGACGAGTAACGCATTAACCCATGCGACAGGCAAGCGTTTCTATGAATTCCCTATCACGGTAGATAAAATTAAAAAGGCACTCTCATGAAAATCAACAATGCCGTTCCGATTATTGAGCGCAAGCCACTAACACTGACTATTAACGGTCAAAAAATTGGTCCTATTGATGTCCCTGTTGGGATGCCAATGATTGAGTTTCTACATGAATACCTTGACCTCACCGGTACTCACTTTGGTTGCGGCCAAGGCATTTGTCATGCTTGCACCATTATGGAAATTCAGCCCGATGGCACAACGGTTGAAAGCCGTACCTGTATCTTTGGCGCCCATTATTTCAACAATAAAAATATTGTTACCATCGAAGGGCAAGCCAAACTGGATGAACAAGGCAAAGTCGTTGAATTAACGCCAATTCAACAAGCTTTTATCGAAAATTTTTCATTCCAGTGCGGCTATTGTGCCCCCGGTTTCGTCACGGGTGCGACAGTATTTCTTGATAAACTGAAGAAAAACCCAGTGAAGCGAGACCAACTCGAACATGCGATTGAAGAAGCCCTCAATGAGCATATTTGCCGTTGTACAGGTTATGTACGCTATTATGAAGCTGTGAGGAAAGTCGCTCTCGACACTCCCGGCTGCGTGATCGACTAGGGAGAAATATCATGGCTAAATCCAGCTCTCTACGTAAAAGCATTTATATTATTATCTTATTATTCATCGTATTAATGCTTGCGATCCTATTTGGTGCTTTTCGTACTTCCAGTATCGGCCCTAATTTAGATAAACCGCTGACTTCAGAAGAAGTCGCCAAATTACTGCCAAGAGGGCAAGAACTAGCAACCGCTGGAGATTGCTTTGGTTGCCACTCATTACCTGAAGGGCCATTGGCCGCGGGCGGGCGTGCTATCGGAACCCCTTTCGGCACCATTTACTCCACAAATATAACGCCTGATAAGCAATTTGGTATCGGTAACTATACCCGTGCTGATTTCCATCGTGCTTTGAAAGACGGTATTGGCAAAGAAAGAGGTAATCTCTACCCTGCCATGCCGTTTGTATTTACCCATATGACGACATCGGATGATATTGATGCCCTGTATGCTTATGTGATGTCACTTCCGCCAATTAATGTGCCAAACAAAGAAAATACTGGCGTATTTGTCCTACCCGTTCGCCCATTTATGAACTTCTGGACTTTGCTCAATTTCCCTAAACAAAATGCGCCCCATGACCCACAGCGTTCTGCTGAGTGGAACCGAGGTGCTTATATTGTTGAAGGTCTAGCGCACTGCGGCGCTTGTCACTCACCACGTAACTTAATGATGGGTGTCGAGTTTTCACGGTCACTTCAAGGGGGAGAAGAAGCCGGCTTAGCGATCCCTGATATCACGGCCGAAGCGCTTTCCAAACATGGGTACGATACCGCCTCTTTGAGCCAGTTTTTACTTACAGGTAATGCCCCACAAGGCTCTGCATTTGCAGATATGAGCACAGTAACTCATTTTTCGACTAGTCAGATGAAAAAAAGCGATGTTGATGACATGGCGATTTATTTAATGACGGATAAACAAGGAAAAATACTTGGTGCCAAAGCTTCGCCTGCACCATTGCCAGAAGCAAACTCACCAGAAGTAGGTAATGTCAGTCAAATCATGGAAACTGGCCGCTTAATGTATATGTCTACCTGCGCAGGCTGCCACGGGATCACCGGAGAAGGCGTGCCAAATGGCATTCCAGCATTAAAGGGTAACGCCATCTTAGCGATGGACAGCCCCGAAACCTTTATCAGTGTAGTATTAACGGGTATTCCAACCACCACTTTCCCAAATGGGCAACGTATGTATGCGATGCCAAGTTTTGCTGATGATTTAACGCCACAAGAAATGGCAGATTTAATATCATGGGCGCGCGCCGAATGGGGGGGACAAGGTAAACCCGTCACCGCCGAACAAGTTGAGAAACTGAAAAAAGCGGCGCAGTAATCATTCGTCGCTTCTCTTCAAATAACTTATTTATTGAAGGGAAGCGACATAATTATTTTCATTGATACATTCAAGTGAAATATATCAACGTACCTCACATTAAATAAGAATTTCAAATTAAAGATATTCGCTTATTTCTATTAAAAGAAAACCAATATATAAACTGGGTTTCCTCTCACATCACCTGACTCAAACATTCACGCAATCCATGAGTATTTTCCAATATTATCCCTCATTAACAATCACTTACTAAATGCCTAACAAAAATTTCCCCCAGCACATACAGTCACAACTCAAATTAATAACCTATGTTATAGTTAATATACAAATAATAACATTAAATTATCATTTATTGTGATTAGCAATGTGAAAGGAAAATATATGCAACTAAATATCAATGGAAGATGGATTGAATTAAGCAATATTTCTCCATCAACACCACTTCTTTACGTATTACGTAATGATTTAAAGCTCAATGGCCCCAAATATGGCTGCGGTTTAGGCGAGTGTGGCGCTTGTAGTGTACTTATTGATGGCAAAGTCGTTCGCTCGTGCTCAACACCGGTATCAACAGTAGAAAATAGAAAAATTACCACGCTAGAAGGCATTAGTGATAGCGAGACACTCCATCCCGTGCAACAAGGATTTATTGATGAGCAAGCAGCACAATGTGGTTATTGTACGAATGGCATGATAATGACATTGGTTGCTCTGTTTAAACGTAACCCTAATGCAAGTGAAGAAGAGATAAAAAAAGAACTCGTTTTTAATTTATGCCGTTGTGGAACCCATGTAGAAATATTAAAAGCCGCTAAAAAAGCTAAAATGATCATCGCACAAGGTGGTAAAGCATGAGTATTTTAGATATCACTCGACGCCGTCTGCTGCAAGCTGGTGGGCTCATCGTTGTCAGTAACATGTTGCCTTCTATTTCATTTGCAGCAGAAAAAATACCAAACAAAAATGCAGCTATTCCTCTGAATTATGTCGATAGTTTTATTGCTCTTGCCGCTGATGGTTCGGTGACTGCATTTAATGGTCACGTGGATTTAGGGACAGGAATTCGTACCTCACTTGCACAAATTGTTGCTGATGAAATTGGTGTCTCTTTTGAATCAGTGACGATGATACTCGGAGACCCGCAAAGCACACCAGATCAAGGGCCGACTATCGCCAGTGCGACCATTCAGGTCACGTCTATCCCCTTACGCCATGCTGCTGCTCAAGTTCGCATACAACTAACATCTCTTGCTGCAAAAGCGTTAAATGTACCAATAGAAACTGTTCGAGCAGAGCATGGATATGTTTTTGTCACCACCCAACCTGAACGCCGTTTGAGTTATGCGCAATTGGCAAAAGGACAAGATCTCCATTTTGAATTAGATGAAAACGTAACCTTAAAACCTGTTTCTGAGGCTATTTATGTCGGAAAGCCGATTCAACGCGTAGATATTCGTGCAAAAGTAACAGGTGAGTTGACTTGGGTACATGATATGCGAGTACCTGATATGTTACATGGCAGAGTTATTCGCCCCCCTTATGCAGGTACAGACAGTAGCGCACCACTTGGAAATAGTTTGCTTTCGATTGATGAAAGTTCAATTGCTCACCTAAAAGGCATTGTAAAAATTGTACGCATCAATGACTTTGTTGGTGTCGTTGCAGAACGTGAAGAACAAGCGATAGACGCTATGCGTCAGTTAAAAATCCAATGGAAAGAATGGCAAGGATTACCCGATTTAACCCTCGATAAGCTTCATGACACTCTTGATAGATTACCCAGCCAAGATAGGATATTGCGAGATGATGACGGTGTTGACAGCGCCTTAGCCAATTTACATAAAACCGTAGATGCAGACTATGTTTGGCCATACCATTTACACGCATCAATTGGACCATCTTGCGCTATCGCGGATGTCCGCGGCGATAAAGTCGATGTCTGGTCAGGCACACAAAACCCTCATGACCTGCGAAAAGATTTAGCACTACAACTCGATAGAGACCTATATCAAATACACATTCATCGCATGGAAGCATCAGGGTGCTATGGTCGTAACTGTGCTGATGACGTGGCAGCCGATGCCGTTTTACTGTCTCAAGCGACAGGACGACCTGTACGAGTGCAATTAATGCGAGAACAAGAAGCGGGTTGGGAGCCAAAAGGCACCGGGCAATTGATTAAAATTCGAGGGGGAATTGATCAAAATAATGATGTCAGCGCTTACGAACTCAGTACTCGTTATCCATCAAATAACGCCGCTACTTTATCGTTGATTTTAACTGGGAAAAAAGAAAATAAACCGGATATTCAACAGATGGGAGACCGCACGGCTATCCCTCAATATCGATACCCACATATGCGCGTTATTGCTAAAGATACCGCGCCTGTTGTTAGGGCATCTTGGATGCGCGGAGTTTCAGCGCTCCCAAATGTATTTGCCCATGAATCTTGGATTGATGAAGTTGCTTATTTAGCACAGCAAGATCCTATAGCATACCGCTTGAAATATTTAGATGATCCTCGAGCTATCGCTTTAATTAGTGCTGTAAAAAAACAGGCGAATTGGGTTGATGGGCCGATGCATCAAAAACCATCCCCTGTCACCGAAGAAATTGTGAGTGGTCGAGGGTTTGCCTGGGCGCGTTATTTCCACAGTAAATTTCCGGGTTTTGGTGCTGCATGGGCAGCTTGGGTCTGCGACTTAACTGTTAATCGCCGAACAGGACAAGTGCTTATCAAAAAAGTCTATGTCGCCCATGATTGTGGCCAAATGGTTAACCCAGATGGCGTTAAACACCAAGTCCATGGAAACATTATTCAATCCTGTAGCCGGGTATTAAAAGAGTTTGCCACCTTTGATAAATCAGGCACAACCTCCCTTGAATGGGGCGGATACCCTATTCTACGTTTCGATGAGTTACCCGAAATTGACATTCAATTAATGGAATATCCCAATGAACCCCCTATGGGAGCGGGTGAATCTGCATCGGTGCCAAGCGCTGCCGCGGTAGCAAATGCGCTATTTGATGCATTAGGTGTACGTATGCGGGAAGTTCCATTTACCCCTGAACGTATTCTGCGAGCATTAGATATAGCTGCAAAAAACCAAGGAGTGGCTCATGAGTAAGGCAAAAAAACTATTTGGCTACAGTGCGCTCGCTATCGTTATTGTTGCGGTGGGGGGGCTTGCACTGAGTTGGCAATCTGCCATTAAGCCATTACACACTAATTCGACACAAAGTTTTACTGACGCTCAAATTGCCCGTGGTGAAAAATTAGCGGCACTAGGTGATTGCGCCGTTTGCCATACACGGCCTGGCGGTGAGACAAATACCGGGGGTTTTGCGATGGAAATCCCCTTCGGCACGATTTACACCACAAATATAACACCTGATATAGAAACAGGGATTGGTAGCTGGTCATATGAGGCATTTGAACGGGCTATGCGTTATGGTGTTGATCGTGAAGGGAATTATTTATACCCTGCATTCCCTTACACGGCTTTTACTCATACTTCCGATGATGATTTATATGATCTCTATGCATGGTTAATGAGCCAAAAACCCGTTCGTTATCAACCACCAAAGACATCGTTAAACTTTCCCTTTAATATTCGCCAAGGAATTTGGGCATGGAATCAGCTGTATTTAACCGCCGGGCCAATCGAACCAGACAGTTCACAAACTGATGAATGGAACCGAGGTGCATACCTTACCGAAGGGCTCGGCCATTGCAGCGCTTGCCACTCCCCACGTGATATTTTATTTGGTGAAAAAGGCGGAGATAGCCACTTGATGGGTGGAGATGCTGAAGGATGGAGTGCACCAGCGCTGCGAGGTGACCAAGCCTCACCTGTTGCTTGGAGCCATCAGGATATGGCAGAGTTTTTGCGTACAGGATTCTCGGCTAACCATGGTGTCGCAGCAGGCCCGATGGCACCAGTTATCAGAGAAGGAACCTCTCAACTAACCGAAGAAGATAGACAAGCTATTGCAACCTATTTGACTTCTGAAGTTGATCATCCGCAGGTCACATCGCAAGCCGTAACAATCGTACAGCAAACAGAAGATAAAATTGAACCACTCTCTTCTGAAGGGGCAAGGTTATATTCAGGGGCTTGTATGGCATGCCACGCTCAAACGAAAGGTGCGCAAATGTCAGGTGTACGACCCGCTTTAGCCTTAAATACGAATCTTTATGCAGATACCCCAGATAATGCCATTCGCGTTGTATTAAATGGAATCGAGTATGAGGCAACAGAAGGGCTTGGTAGCATGCCTGCTTTTCGTCATAATTTAAGTGATCAGCAAATAGCAGTACTCTTAAATTACCTAAGAACAACGTTTACCGACAAGTCACCATGGCCTGATTTGGAACAACAAGTTAGCCAACTACGCGCGGAAACAGCAGCTAAATAATCCGTTCATCTTTAGCGTAAATAACAGTCATAGATATGACTGTTATTTACGCTATTTATATCTCCTCAAGAAAATGAGATATTCCATCTCAAAAAAGAAATAACTAAAAGCACGACTTATTATTTTCTGTAATGCCTAAATAACTCTCAAACTAAGCAGATATCTACCAATTATTATTTAGTGGTTATCGTGAACCTATTTTCTAGATGAGGAAAAAACATACACTCTACTTAACAATATCTCAGACTATTAATGACCAAACACGCATTGTCCCTGTGATAATCACGTCATACTATAGAGAATTGCATGGCTAACACGTTTGCCTACTCTCATTTGTTGCGATTTGTGGTATTTTAGTCTCTGAAAATAATCGTCAAATACACTCACAGAATTTAGTTAACTCAATACGTTAAAACAGACAATACTATGACTGATAAGCAAAGTTTCGAATCCCATACACCAATGATGCAGCAGTATCTAAAACTAAAAGCACAACATTCAGACATACTGCTGTTTTATCGCATGGGTGACTTCTACGAACTGTTTTTTGATGACGCTAAAAAAGCCTCTCAATTATTGGATATTTCCCTCACTAAGCGGGGGCAATCTGCAGGGCAACCGATCCCTATGGCCGGTGTTCCCCACCATGCTGCCGAGGGTTACTTAGCCAAATTAGTACAAATGGGGGAATCCGTCGCCATTTGTGAGCAAATTGGCGACCCAGCCACCAGCAAAGGGCCGGTTGAGCGCCAAGTAGTACGTATTGTCACCCCGGGAACTATCACCGATGAAGCGCTATTAAATGAAAGGCAAGACAACCTGTTAGCCGCAGTATGGCAAGACCAACAAGGTTTTGGTTTCGCAACGTTAGATATCACCTCAGGGCGTTTTATTATTAGTGAAATCGCCGATGAAGAAGCACTGCAAGCTGAGCTGCAACGCACCCGCCCGGCTGAACTTCTGTATCCAGAAGACTTCGCCAGTATGGCATTAATTGAACACAATAAAGGCTTGCGCCGCCGCCCATTGTGGGAATATGAGCTTGATACGGCAAAACAACAGCTCGGTTTACAGTTTGGTACGAAAGATTTAATCGGCTTTGGGGTTGAAAATGCCCATAAAGCGCTCAGAGCTGCGGGTTGCTTATTACAATATGTGAAAGACACACAACGCACGTCACTGCCCCATATTCGCAGCATTGTGATGGAAAAACAAAATGATAATGTCATTTTAGATGCAGCAACTCGTCGCAATTTAGAGATCACCCAAAACCTTGCAGGTGGCACAGAAAACACACTCGCCGCCATTTTAGATAGGTGTGTGACTCCGATGGGTAGCCGTATGCTAAAACGTTGGTTACATACCCCATTACGTAACATTCAAATATTAAATAACCGCCAACAAGCTATCAGTGCACTGCAAGAATGCGGCTTTGAATTACAACCATTTTTACGTCAAATCGGCGATTTAGAACGGGTATTAGCGCGCTTAGCGCTGCGTTCCGCTCGCCCACGTGACTTAACCCGTATGCGTTACGCATTCCAGCAATACCAAGATATTCATCAAATACTGAGCCAATCGAGTAGTTCGTATTTACAAGCCCTTCAAAATCGTATTGGCCAGTTTGATGAGCTACAAGACTTACTTGAAAAAGCCATTATTGATGCACCACCCGTGTTGGTACGTGATGGCGGTGTTATCGCCCCAGGTTATAATAGTGAGCTTGATGAATGGCGCGCCCTTGCTGATGGAGCAACTGACTACCTCGATAGGCTCGAAATACGCGAAAGAGAAAAATTGGGGATCGATACCCTAAAAGTGGGTTATAACGCTGTTCATGGCTACTATATTCAAGTTAGCCGAGGCCAAAGCCATTTAACACCTATCCATTACGTCCGTCGCCAAACGTTAAAAAATGCGGAACGCTATATCATTCCTGAACTCAAAGAGTATGAAGATAAGGTATTGACATCAAAAGGAAAAGCGTTAGCCATTGAAAAAGCACTGTATGATGAGTTATTTGACATGCTATTACCTCATCTTGCTGCGCTGCAAACCAGTGCCGAAGCTCTCGCTGAGTTAGATGTCCTAGCCAACCTAGCTGAAAGAGCACAAACTCTAGGTTATGCTTGTCCACAACTCACTGAAAAACCAGGTATCCAAATTACTGAAGGTCGCCATCCTGTGGTTGAACAAGTACTCAGTGAGCCGTTTATCTCCAATCCGTTATCACTATCGCCACAACGTCGTTTATTGATCATCACAGGTCCAAATATGGGCGGTAAAAGTACCTATATGCGCCAAACAGCATTGATTACCCTGTTAGCGTACATCGGTAGTTTTGTCCCTGCAAGCAAAGCGGTGATAGGCCCAATCGACCGTATTTTTACCCGCGTCGGTGCCTCTGACGACCTTGCATCTGGCCGTTCAACCTTCATGGTCGAAATGACAGAAACCGCGAATATTCTTCATAATGCAACAGAACATAGCTTAGTACTGATGGATGAAATTGGTCGCGGTACTTCAACCTATGATGGTCTTTCCCTTGCTTGGGCTTGCGCCGAAAACTTAGTTAATAAAATCAAGGCAATGACGTTATTTGCAACGCATTATTTTGAATTAACAACACTACCTGAAAAACTCGAAGGTGCGGTCAATATTCACCTAGATGCTATTGAGCACGGTGATACCATTGCCTTTATGCATAATGTTCAAGATGGCGCCGCCAGCAAAAGCTATGGCCTTGCTGTCGCTTCTCTTGCGGGTGTACCAAAAGATGTGATTAAACGGGCAAAACAAAAGCTTAAAGAACTCGAAGTTATCTCAAACAATGCCAATGCAAGTCATGTAGATAGCGCCCAGCTTAGTTTTTTAACCACAGAAGATGCTGAACCCTCACCCGTACTCAGCGCATTGGAAGGGATTGACCCAGATAAGCTCACACCCCGCCAAGCTCTAGATTGGATTTATCGGTTAAAAGATATGGATAACTAAGATGGATGAGTATACACAATTACTCGCACCAATCAGGCAGTTTTTGCAATGTGAAACGCCTGATTTGTGGGTAGAAAAAGCCAGTTTGCCTGAGAACTTGCCCATTATTTTAAAAGATCATCTGTTATGTGAATTAAAAGCCGCGCAAAGTGCGATGTTTTTAATTCGCAAGTATGCTGTCGATAAAGAAAGTGCTGCAGTGCTACTTGAATGGTTTAAACCTTATGAATCATTTGCTTATGACAGGGTTGGTGACATCCATACATTAAGAAACAAAAATCAGGTTTCTAAACAAATATTGGCAAAAAAACAATCACCTTATAGCCAAGATTTAATTGATAAAATGGTCTTGCTGATCAAAGAAGAGCTTCATCATTTTTACCAAGTTTTAGAGATTATGCATGAACGTAATATTCCATACGATGGCATCAATGCAGGCCGTTATGCTAAAGGGTTGTTGAGCCATATCGACCCTCACGATCCAAAAACCTTAGTTGATAAACTAATTATTGGTGCTTATATCGAAGCGCGTTCTTGTGAGCGCTTTGCTAAACTAGCCCCATTTCTTGATGAACAGCTGGCAAATTTTTATATTTCGTTATTACGCTCAGAAGCTCGCCACTATCAAGATTATTTACACTTAGCGCAATTAATTAGCAAACAAGATATTACTGAGCGAGTTAATTATTTTGGTACTATTGAAGCAGAATTAATTTCGACACCTGATGATGATTTTAAATTTCATAGTGGACTCCCCATTAACTAAGTTCATTCTTTATTACTTATAAATAAAAGGCCCCTATAAACCTTAGCTTATAGGAGCCTTTAGCTATCTAATTAACACCTTACATATTAAATAGCGACTCTAGGGTCAACTCTTCACCATGTAAAATATCCTTTAATCGCTTTAAACCTTCAACTTGGATCTGGCGAACACGTTCTCTTGTTAACCCAATTTCACGGCCAACTTCTTCCAGAGTCTCAGCTTCATAGCCTAAAAGCCCAAAACGTCGTGCCAAAACCTCCCTCTGTTTTGGGTTCAATTCATATAACCATTTAACAATATTATCTTTTAAGTCATTATCTTGAATTGTATTTTCTGGACCTGAATCATTATCATCAGACAATACCTCAAGCAAAGATTTCTCTGAGTCCCCTGCAATTGGTGTATCAACAGATGTGATACGTTCATTTAAACGTAACATCCTACTGACATCTTCAACAGGTTTATCTAGCTGCTCAGCGATCTCTTCGGGGCTTGGCTCATGGTCCAACTTTTGGGCTAATTCACGTGCAGTACGAAGGTAAATATTGAGTTCTTTAACGATATGAATAGGAAGGCGAATAGTTCGAGTTTGGTTCATGATAGCGCGTTCGATCGTTTGACGGATCCACCACGTTGCATACGTCGAGAAGCGAAACCCTTTTTCAGGATCAAACTTTTCAACTGCGCGAATCAACCCAAGGTTCCCTTCTTCAATCAAATCGAGTAATGCAAGGCCTCGATTATTATAACGACGTGATATTTTTACAACGAGACGAAGGTTGCTTTCTATCATACGCTGTCGTGATGCAATATCACCACGCAATGCACGTCTTGCATAGAAAACTTCTTCTTCTGCTGTAAGGAGTGGTGAGAACCCAATTTCACTAAGATAAATTTGAGTGGCATCCAGAACACGCTGATTTGTGTTCTGGAGTAAATCCATTTCGTCATCTAGCTCAGTAACCAGATCCTCTTCTTTAAACTGACTCTCGTCAAAAGTGTCATTTAAATTACTTTCATCGAGGTCATTATATAACTCGTTAACTTTCAGCGAACTTTGGCTCATCAGTGACTCCTACCCTAGATAATGCGGACAGAATGTCAAAGCACTCTGCCCAGTTTATCGTTGCGGCAAATAGCGCAACGGGTTTACTGATTTTCCCTTGTAACGAATTTCAAAGTGTAATCTAACCGAACTGGTTCCAGTACTACCCATAGTCGCTATTTTTTGACCTGCAGTGACGTCCTGCTGATCACGCACAAGCAATGTGTCATTGTGGGCATAAGCACTTAGGTAGTCATCGTTATGTTTTATAATTATTAGATTTCCGTATCCACGCAAAGCATTACCTGCGTAAACGACTTTTCCTGGCGCAGCAGCGAGCACAGCTTGACCACGAGAACCGGCTATGTCTACCCCTTTGTTCCCGCCTTGAGCGTCAGAGAAACCTTCAATCATTTTCCCATCAGCTGGCCAACGCCATTTTATTGACGAATTATTCGTGCTACTGACTGCGGTAGAAGCGGTTGTTGTCGAGGTTGTTGTTGTCGTTGAAACTTGCGTTGCAGGTTTCTTATTATTAGGCAACATTTTACCTGAGGTTTGACCACCACTATTTGCAGGATACTCATTAGTTGTTCGAAGATCAACCGCTTGCTGATGACTATTTGATGAATTTGCGGCTAATTGAGTGCTCGAGTTCACATTTGTGTTACCAATATTAATAACCTGTCCTACATTGAGGCTGTATGGTTCTGGAATATTGTTTCGCGATGCTAACTCACGGAAATCATTACCTGTTAAGTATGCAATATAGAATAGTGTGTCACCACGCTGCACCGTATAACTATTACCGTTATAACTACCTTTTGGAATACTGCCATAGTCACGGTTATAGACAATGCGCCCTTCACCATTGGTTGTTACTGGTGCTGAACTACGACTTACAGGTTGTGTATTTGAATTATTCGATATATTAGGACGAGACGACGGCATTGCCGTGCTCATACCCGTATTTGGTGACGAGGCCGGTGTCGTCCTTTGCACCGTTTGCTGGCGAGACTGACTATCATTCACACTCGAAATAGGTGCTGCTGTATGATACGGTGTAGAACAACCAGCCAATAGCGCTCCGCTAAATGAAAAGATGACGGCCCATCGAATTCTGCTTATAGGGCTAACAATTTTCATGCTTCTTCTCCCGTGAAGAAAAATCTGACGTGACAATTCAAAACAATGTCAGCAATAGAGTTATCATAAAATATTTCACTTATTAAAGCAGAAATACAAAATAGTGAACAAGTTAAATATATTAAAAATATAATAAATTGAGAGTATGACCTAACGGTTTAAGCTATTCTCTCAAATTCAGTTGGGTAAAGTATCATATTTGGAATGGTTTTACTGCTATTTGAGTTAATGAAACCTTTGCAATGATATTTTATTTAAACCCATTATAAAAATACTCAGGCTTTTATTAAATACCATTGCAAGTAGATTAAAGAAGATCGCCAGCGATCAATGGGACAAAACGAACTTTTTCGATAACATTTGTATGGTAATCATTACCTCGTCGGGTAATTAGCTTTAGTGCTTGTTCTTTATCACCGACAGGTAGAACCATTCGCCCACCGTCTTTTAATTGCCCTAATAGCAGAGTCGGTATTTCTGTTGGTGCTGCGGTAACAATGATGGCATCAAAGGGCCCTTTTGATTGCCAACCTTCCCAACCATCACCATGACGAGTTGAAACATTGTGTAAATCAAGTTGCTTCAAGCGCCGTTTGGCTGCCCATTGCAAGCTCTTCACCCGCTCAACAGAAAAAACATGCTTAACCAAGTGGGCCAATACTGCGGTTTGATACCCTGAACCTGTCCCTATCTCAAGAACGTGATCATCCGGTGCTAAAGCCAATAGCGCTGTCATTTTAGCAACAATATACGGCTGTGAAATAGTTTGCCCATGACCAATAGGTAATGGGATATTGTCATAGGCTTTATGGGAGAGCGCTTCATCCACAAACCGTTCCCGAGGAACAAGTGAAATGGCATCTAATAGGCGCTCATCGTGAATTCCCTGTTGGCGTAATTGAGCCAAAAGTTCTTTCATGAGCCCTGTTTTCATTTTACTGACACTCCTGATTTTTCGAGCCACTCTTCCACTAATGAGTGTGCTTTATAAGCGGTTAGGTCAACTTGTAATGGCGTAATTGAAACATACCCATTTTGCACAGCCTCAAAATCCGTTCCAGGACTGGCATCACGGATCTCCCCAACTGGCCCTAACCAATACAATGTATTCCCTTTTGGGTCCTCTAGGCTATACACCTCAGAGGCAGCATGACGGCTGCCACAGCGAGTGACTTTGATACCTTTAATTTCTTCGTACGGGATATCTGGTACATTTATATTTAAGATATTCCCTGCACGCAATGGGTTCTTCTGTAAGAGCGCAAGAATATCGCATGTCACTTTAGCCGCACTTTCATAATGCGTTTCCCCATCTAACGATACCGCAATTGAAGGTAAACCTAAGTGACGGCCTTCAGTTGCCGCTGCAACAGTACCTGAATAAATAACATCATCCCCTAAATTAGGGCCGCAGTTGATACCAGATACAACAATATCAGGGCGTGGACGTACCACTTTATTAACCCCAATATAGACGCAATCCGTTGGCGTTCCCTCTTGTACAGCAAGGTCACCATTACTTAGCGTTTGAATTTTAAGTGGTTTATCTAATGTTAATGCATTCGAAGCCCCACTACGATTGCGATCAGGCGCAATCACCTGAACATGATAATATTGGCGTAGTGCTGCCGCAAGAGTTTGAATTCCCGGCGCATTTACCCCATCGTCATTACTCAATAAAATCTTTAGCATCGACATTATCCTGCCCATTTTGATTAATAATTTCTCTTACAACACTGGTCGCAAAACAACCCGAGTTTAAGAAAAAATTCAGTTTTACCGTCGAGTCGTCCAACCATTCCCATTGTAAGTTTTGGGGTTTAGTTATCACCGCTCGTCTAGCTGGAGAAACTCGTTCACGCTGCATTAAAGAGATAAAAGGTTGATAATCAACTAAACACTGAGCTTCAAATGCCAGTGCTTCATCCTGAGTACCCAACTCCCCATCACCCGGTAATGGCGCGGTAATGCTTAATTCGTTGGACTCCAGGCGAGGTTGCAATGTAGCAAACTCATCTTGTGTCGCGACAAACCAACTTCCCCTGCCAGTTAATTGCAATGCGTCTCCCAACATCACGTGTTGAGCGGTATTATTTGCAATACGTTCGCTTGCCACATAGTTAAACATTGCACTACGAGCAGCTGAAAGATAGAAGCTACGCTTGTTGCGTTCACGTACGTTGATCTCTTGGTTTGCCCAACGTAACGCTTGCGTTAAATTTTGTCCATCACGCCCAAAGCGTTGTTCACCAAAGTAATTAGGCACCCCTGATAATGCAACTTTCTGTAAACGCTGTTCAACATCTTTTGCATCCGAAATATCACGCAACGTTATTTCAAACTGGTTTCCTTTCAAGGAACCAATACGTAATTTGCGTTTTTGCCGAGTGACAGCCAGTATTCGGCAGCCTTCAAGTTGCCAAGTCGAAAAAACAGGCGTTTCTTTACCTGGCATTTGCAGGCAAAACCACTGCTCCGTTACTGCATGCCTATCTTTTAAACCTGCGTAACTGACAGCTCTCGCTGAAATTTTAGCAAATTTTGCTAGTTGTTCAGCAACAAACACTGTATTACAGCCTGTTTTTTCCACACGAACCATAACGTGTTCGCCTTCGCCATCTAGCTCAAAGCCTAAATCTTCTTTGACGATAAAATCTTCAGGGACACTTTTTAACGTGCCAGAAGATAATGGCTTACCATGCAGGTACTGAACATTCATTACTTTCATTACTATTATCTTTTATTAAAAGAACAACCGCAGCACAGGCAATGCCTTCTTTACGCCCCACAAAACCGAGTTGCTCTGTTGTGGTCGCTTTTGCATTAACATCATCCATGTGGCACTCAAGATCTTCGGCAATATTCACACGCATCTGAGCGATATGTGGCAACATTTTTGGCGCCTGAGCCATGATAGTAATATCAATGTTACCAATGCGATACCCTTTGGCACGCACATGGCAAAATGCGTCTCTCAATAAAACTCGGCTATCGGCTCCTTTATATGCAGGGTCAGTATCAGGGAATAATTTACCAATATCCCCCAGTGCAGCAGCGCCGAGAATTGCATCGGTTAACGCGTGTAAGACCACATCACCGTCAGAATGCGCGAGCAAACCTTGTTCATAAGGGATACGCACGCCACCAATGATGATAGGGCCTTCGCCACCAAATTTGTGTACGTCAAAACCGTGTCCGATTCTCATTTTTTTTCCTTAGTTGTTCATTCTTGAAAGATAAAATTCCGCTAAAGTGAGGTCTTCTGGGCGTGTCACTTTTAAATTATCAGCGCGGCCAGCAACTAACACAGGTTGGTGGCCGCAATATTCTAGCGCAGAAGCTTCATCGGTGATCACTGCGTTTTCTTTCAAGGCTTTACTTAGACAGTCCCGTAATAATATTAACGGAAAAAATTGTGGCGTAAGGGCATGCCATAATGCTTCACGTTCAACTGTGTGGTCAATTAATTGACCAGCTGTTGAACTACGTTTCATGGTATCGCGCACTGGGGCAGCGAGAATCCCACCACAACAATTTTGTTCCGCTGCTAATTGAATAATTTCATTTAAATCTGATTGATGAAGGCAGGGACGCGCGGCATCATGCACTAATACCCAGCAATCTGAAAATTGGGGATTAGCAATTAAAAAATCCAGCCCCGCTAATACTGAATCAGCACGTTCTTTGCCACCAACAACCGTCACCACCCGAGGGTGATGAGAAATTTCAAGCTGTTGAAAATAATCATCTTCCGCACTCAACGCAACCACAATTTTTTGCACTTTATTATTTTCTAATAATGCACTTATGGTGTGCTCAATGATTGTTTTACCTGCAACCTGCAAGTATTGTTTTGGGCACTCTGCATTCATACGGCTACCTACCCCAGCAGCAGGAATCAGTGCAACAATTCGCGGAAGATTATTTTGTGGGGCATGGTTTGGATTTGTCATTGTTGAATTCTTACATCAGAAATTATCAGGCTAATGGGTATACTATTTTGACATCATATTACTGTGTCTATTTCTGGTTATTACTTTCTTTAACCATTCGATAGAATGACTCTCCAGGTTTGATCATCCCAAGCTCTGTTCGGGCTCGTTCTTCAATCGCATCTTGGCCATCATTTAAGTCGTTGATTTCAGCGAATAGCTGTTCATTACGCATTTTTAAGCGCGAATTTACAATTTCCTGGGCGGCGACATCATCTTTGACTTGTACGTAGTCATGTATGCCATTTTTGCCTAACCATAAGGAATACTGTAACCAAGCTAATATCGCAATTAATAGTAGCGTTAATTTACCCATCTTGCCCCCTGAAATGATTTGCTAATCATCCCATAACTCAACGATTGACGCTACTGTGATACTAAAATTGTGATAAAAAGTCAGATTAAGTCGGGTTTGAATACGCAAAATACCGCCTTATTTTACCATCGGATAAAATAAAGGAGGTATTTAAGCTGTATTAATAATCTAGCTGAATGACATGATTGTGCAATAAAAGCGCAATGATTTGGGAAAGAGAATCCGAAATGGGTTGTTGTCCATCCAGATGCAGCTCAGGGTGTTGAGGTATTTCATAAGGGGAATCAATCCCTGTGAATTGTTTTATTTTTCCTTCCCGCGCTTGTTGATATAACCCCTTGGGGTCTCGCTGTTCACAGATACTTACGGGTGTATCCACGTACAACTCAAAAAATTGCTCGGGTTCAAATAAGTCACGAACTTTCTGTCTATCCGCTTGGAAAGGCGAAATAAATGCTGTCGCAACAATTAACCCTGCATCGACCATTAACTTCGCCACCTCACCCACTCGACGAATATTTTCTTGCCTATCGGCCTCATTAAACCCTAAATCACGGCATAAACCATGGCGAATATTATCGCCATCCAATAAATAGGTTTTCATTCCCATAGACGTCAATTGGTGCTCTATTGCCCCTGCTAATGTCGATTTCCCAGAACCGGATAACCCGGTGAACCACAACACAGCACCTTTATGTCCATTATTACTCTCACGTAATTGGCGAGTTACTGCGTGTTGGTGCCAAACAATATGGTTGTCTTTTGTCATCCGTATTATTTCCCACCCAATACATCACGGGCACCCCAATGTGGGAAATGGCGGCGTACTAATTTGTTTAGCTCAATTTCAAATTCACTAAAATCACTGGGTTGTTCAAAGACAGGGGCTTGAGTTTCGCGAACTAAACCCGCGCCAACCGTCACATTTGTGAGCCTATCAATAAAAATCATTCCACCTGTGTCTGCATTACGTTGATAGTTTTCCAGTAACAATGGCTCATCAAAGGAAAACTCGACTAAACCAATCCCATTCAACGGCAGCTCTGTCGCTACTTTCTGGGTTAAATTATTGATATCAACTTGGTATTGAATATTTTCCACTTTTGCCCGACTGCGTTTTCCCGCAATTTTAATATCAAGTTGTTGGCCTTGAACTAACGGCTGTTCAGACATCCACACGACATCGACAGAGGCATGCTGCGTCGTTTGTAAGGTTTCATCTTGTGCAACAATTAAGTCGCCACGACTAATATCAATTTCATCCTCAAGCACTAATGTAATCGCTTCCCCCGGTACAGCAAAATCTTGTCCCCCTGAAAAAGTCACAATTTCTTTAATTGCTGAAGTGGCGCCTGATGGCAACACTTTGACCTTTTGACCCACTTCCACGATCCCTGCTGATAATGTCCCGCTGTATCCGCGAAAGTCTAAATTTGGGCGGTTCACATATTGCACAGGGAAACGCAAAGCTTGCTCCGAAGCTTTTTGTTCCACTTGAACATTTTCCAATATCGACAATAGCGTATCACCTTGATACCACTTAAAATTATCGCTAGTATTTACAATATTATCGCCATCTAGGGCTGAGATCGGTACAAACCATACCTTTAAATCCACAGGCAATTCCATTGCAAACTTTTGGTAATCCTGCTTTATTTTTTCAAAAATGGCTTCACTGTAATCCACCAGATCCATTTTATTGACGGCAACAATAAGATGGCGGATCCCAAGCAATGTACTAATAAAACTATGGCGACGCGTTTGTTCCTGTACCCCTTTTCGAGCATCGATCAACAAAATAGAAAGTGAGCAAGTTGATGCCCCTGTCGCCATATTGCGCGTATATTGCTCATGGCCGGGGGTGTCCGCAATAATAAATTTGCGTTTTTCTGTTGAAAAATAACGATAAGCGACATCGATGGTGATCCCCTGCTCGCGTTCAGCAGCAAGGCCATCCACCAGCAAGGCAAGGTCAAGTTTTTCCCCTTGTGTCCCTATCCGCTTACTGTCACTTTGCAAAGTTGACAACTGGTCTTGGTAAATTTGGCGAGTATCATGCAGTAAACGGCCGATTAAGGTACTTTTACCATCATCCACATTACCGCAAGTTAAAAAGCGTAATAATCCTTTATGTTGCTGCGCCAATAAATAAGGTTCTACACCACCTTGTTGTTCGATTTGATGAGCGATTGATTCATTATAAACGGCTTGTGCCATGATTTTTCTCCTGACTTTGCGTATTAACCTTGCCCACTAAAAATAACCTTGGCGCTTTTTCAACTCCATCGAAGCGGATTGGTCGCTATCAATCAGCCGCCCCTGTCGCTCACTCGTCGTAGAAATCAACATTTCTTCTATAATCTCAGGCAGCGTTTGTGCTTCTGATGGCACAGCTCCCGTCAGTGGCCAACAACCTAATGTTCTAAAACGCACTTTTTGCTGACTAATGACTTCACCCGCTTGTAGGTCAATACGGTTATCATCCACCATTAACAAAGTGCCATCCCGCTGAATAACTGGCCGTTCTTTTGCAAAATACAGGGGAACAATATCGATGTTTTCCAAATAGATATATTGCCAAATATCGAGTTCTGTCCAATTTGATAGCGGGAAAACACGAATACTTTCCCCTTTATTGACCTGCCCATTATAGTTATGCCACAGCTCAGGCCGCTGGTTTTTAGGGTCCCAACGATGAGATCGATCACGAAAAGAGTAGATCCGCTCTTTAGCACGTGATTTCTCTTCATCACGACGAGCACCGCCAAATGCAGCATCAAAACCATATTTATCCAAAGCCTGCTTTAAGCCTTCGGTTTTCATAATATCGGTGTGCTTAGCACTGCCATGTACAAACGGGTTGATCCCCAGCTTTTCTCCTTCAGGATTACGATGAACAAGTAGCTCAAAACCGTATTTTTCTGCTGTTGCATCACGAAACTCGTACATTTCACGAAATTTCCACCCCGTATCAACATGTAAGAGAGGAAATGGCAGTTTTCCCGGATAAAATGCCTTGCGTGCTAAATGCAGCATCACAGAGGAATCTTTACCAATAGAGTACAGCATGACTGGGTTAGCAAATTCGGCGGCAACTTCACGAATGATATGAATACTTTCTGCCTCTAACTGCTGTAAATGAGTCAATTTTTTGTCGTTCACGATAGCCCCTTACTTAAGCCAGTTCCAATACGGCACTGCGCCATCTGATGTCTTCGGTTTGAGAACCAAACCACGCGAGTTGTTGGTGTAATGCAGCCACTTCACCAACCACTATCAAAGCAGGAGCGGGTGCCTGCTGTGCTAATACTTCAAGCTCGTTTAATTTGCCAGTCACTACTTTTTGTTCGCGCCTAGTTCCACAGCCGATAACAGCAACAGGGGTATTTTCAGCACGGCCGAATTGAATCAACTGTTCGCTGATTTTCGCTGCCTTTACGGTACCCATATAGATAGCTAACGTTTGGTTCCCTCGAGCAAGCGCCTGCCAATCAAGTTCCATTCCATTCTCACGGCAATGACCCGTAATAAACGTAATGCTCTGTGAATGCTCACGGTGAGTCAGCGGAACCCCCGCGTAAGCAGCTGCACCAATCGCCGCTGTTACACCAGGAACCACTTGAAATGGGATCCCCGCTTGTGCCGCTACTTGTAGCTCTTCTCCCCCTCGCCCAAACACAAAAGGATCGCCACCTTTCAGGCGCACCACTTTTTTACCTTGTTGAGCAAATTTCACGATCAAAGCATTGGTTTCTTCTTGGGAAACACTGTGATTTCCTGCGCGTTTCCCAACACAAATTTTGTCAGCATCGCGACGAACTAGTTCGAGTATTTCTTCACTCACCAGATGGTCATACAAAACCACCTCTGCACTTTGTAAAACTCGCAACCCTTTTAACGTCAGTAGCCCCGCATCTCCAGGACCGGCACCGACTAAGGTTAATTCGCCATGGTTATCCGGCTTATACAATTGACGTTCCAATTGTTGTTCCGCTTCACTGAATTGCCCTTTTTCAACTAGCGAAGCAAAACGTCCACTGAAGCTTTTTTCCCAGAAGCGCTTCCTTTCACGCATACTCGTTAGTGTTTCTTTGACTTTATGACGCCAGCGGCCGGCTATTTCCGCCATTTTTCCCAAGGAAGTTGGTAGCATCGTTTCCAGTTTTTCTCTAAGTAAACGAGCCAAAACAGGTGCCGTTCCTCCTGAAGAGATCGCCACAATCACCGGAGAACGATCAATAATAGAAGGTACAATGAATGAACATAACGGCTGGTCATCAACCACGTTAACGAATATTTTCCGTTCATTAGCGTCATAGAAAACGGTTTCATTCAGTAACGCATCATCTGTTGCTGCGATAACTAAAAAAGCATCATCTAAATGAATGGATCGGTAATCTTTAGCTAACCAAACAAATTTATTTTGTTGGTGCTCCGCTTGTAACTGTGTACATAACGTCGGTGAGATGATCACTAAGTCAGCTTGTGCTTTTATTAGCAATTCTGCTTTTCGAGCTGCGACCACACCGCCGCCAATTAACACGACCTTTCGTGCGCGGACATCGACAAATAACGGTAAATAATCCATCTTGCTCACCCATCGTTATATAAACTGATTATAAGAAATATAAAATTGACTATATGGTTTCAAACAACAGGTTTGAAATGACAAAAAGCTCTTTCTTGTAACTGAAAGGAATAAGCCAAATAACCATCACAAACCCGATGAAAAATCGATAAATACAAATAAAAAATAGAACTTAGATTAAATTTAACAAGTTAACTAATTACTGATTTAATTTAATGATTAGCTTGAAATACTTTTTTAAATACAAAATTATTCCTTTGTAATTAAACAAATATTTTATTTATTTAGTTATTATTTGCTTATATTCAATACCCTAAATAATTCGAGTTGCACGTAGCCAACAACGCTGCGGCTTGAAGTATGACTAAATTAATACTCTAAATAATTCGAGTTACATGTAGGCGGCAAGCGAAGATAGCCGATGAGCATACATAAGTATGTGATTCGGCTAGCTGAGCGCAGTCAACACCCATGTAACTTGAAGTATGACGAGTATTTAGTTTTCATGCAGCCCGCACTCACGCTTTAATCCAAAAAAACGCGTGTCTTCTTCATTCATTCCCTCTTCCCATTTGCGAGTTGTATGGGTATCACCAACCGATAAATACCCTTGCTCCCACAGAGGATGATAGGGTAAATCATATTTTGTTAAATATTCATAAACTTGCTTATTATTCCAATCAATCACTGGTAAAACTTTAAAAATACCTTTTCCGATACCTAGTACAGACAAATTTGCACGGCTTGCTGATTGCTCTCGCCGTAAACCTGAAAACCAAGTTTGTGCCTGTAATTCATGTAACGCGCGCTCCATTGGCTCAACTTTATTCAATTGGTTATAATGCTCAAGACCATCAAGCCCTTGTGTCCAAAGTTGACCATACAGCGCTTCTTGCCAAGCTGGCGACTGCTTTGCTCGATACACCTGTAAATTTAAATTCAACTTATCTGTTAACGCCTCAATAAATTGATAGGTCTCTGGGAACAAATAGCCAGTATCCGTTAAAATAACTGGGATATTAGGCACAATTTGCGTCACCATATGCAACGTCAGTGCCGCTTGGATACCGAAGCTGGAAGACAATACAAACTCTGTGGGTAAGTATTCAACTGCCCACTCAACACGCTGTAATGCATTCATAACTTCTAATTGGGAATTAAACTCAGCGAGATAAGCGACTTGCTGGGGCTTATCAAGTTCGGTGAGCGTTGCTAGCTCAAGTCGGCTCATACCGCCTCCTTAACCTCATAAAAATCGACGGCTGAATTCAATACTGGTTTTACGACATTGGTGCGAATAAGGAAATCACCAAACCCTTCGTCAGGCAAGCGTGCCTTTGCCCAGTCACCGATTAACTCATCTAAAATGGTTAGAATTTCCGCACTGCTAATGTTTTCACGATACATACGTGGAATACGAGTACCAATGCGATTTCCACCTAAGTGTAAGTTATATCTATCAACAGCTTTACCGACCAGACCAACTTCTGCCAACATCGCTCGCCCACAGCCATTAGGGCAACCCGTTATCCGCAAAACGATATGTTCATTGGCCACTTGATGAGAGGCCATGATACTTTCCACCTGACTAATAAATTCAGGTAAAAAGCGTTCTGCTTCCGCCATCGCGAGCGGGCAAGTTGGAAATGATACACAAGCCATGGAATTTTCACGTTGCGCCGTTATGTCATCACTCATTAACCCATGAGATCTAGCAATCGCTTCGATTGCCGCTTTTTCACTTTCAGGTACACCCGCTACAATTAAGTTTTGGTTTGCCGTTAAACGAAAATCACCTTGATGAATACGCGCAATTTCAGCCACACCGGTTTTTAATGGCTTGTTATCTAAATCAACTAATCGACCATTTTCAATAAACAATGTTAGGTGCCAGCGGTTATCAATCCCTTTGAGCCAGCCAATTTTGTCACCACGTTCAGTGAATTGATAAGGCCGAATGGGCTCAAAAGTCACACCTGAGCGCCTTTCGACTTCTGCTTTGAAGGTATCGACCCCCACACGCTCAAGGGTATATTTGGTTTTTGCATTTTTACGTTCAGTTCGATTACCCCAATCCCGTTGAGTGGTGACTATCGCTTCCGCAATCGCTAACGTTTTGTCTAATGGAATAAACCCAAACTCACTGGCTAAGCGAGGAAATGTTGCAGTATCCCCATGAGTCATAGCTAAACCACCGCCCACCAGCACGTTAAAACCGATCAACTCACCATTTTGGGCAATTGCGATAAAGTTCATATCATTTGCATGCAAGTCCACATCATTTAGTGGTGGGATCACGACCGAGGTTTTAAATTTTCTTGGCAAATAAGTTTGCCCTAAAATTGGCTCTTCATCCGTTGTTACTATCTTTTCTTTATCTAACCAAATTTCCGCGTAAGCACTAGTGCGCGGTAATAAATGTTCAGATATTTTCTTTGCCCATTCATAGGCTTGTTGGTGCAATTCAGACTGCACTGGGTTAGACGTACATAACACGTTACGGTTAACGTCGTTCGCCGTTGCAAGGGCATCTAAACCAACGTGACTTAGCATTTGATGGGCAGGCTTTACATCCCCTTTTAGGATGCCATGGAACTGAAATGTTTGCCGATTTGTAATACGTACACTGCCATACAGCGTATGTTCCGTGGCAAACTTATCTATATCAAGCCATTGCTTGGGTGTAATAATGCCGCCCGGCAAACGGCAACGCAGCATCATTGCATGGCGTGGTTCAAGTTTTTGTTCTGCCCGCTCGGCACGAATATCACGGTCATCTTGTTGATACATCCCGTGAAAACGAATCAACAGGAAATTATCACCTTCAAATCCCCCTGTTAACCCATTTTTTAAGTCATCCTTAATGGTTCCACGCAAGTAATTACTGTCTTGCTTCATGCGTTCACTGTCTGCGAGTTTACCTTCGACAATTAAGGGCTTTTGTTGTTGTTCATTGCTCATTAATAAACATCCCTCTGATAACGGCGCATTACGCGCAGCTCACTTAAAAATTCATCAGCTTCTTCACTATCCATGTTCCCGTATTGGCTGACGATATCTAATAATGCCTGTTCGACATCTTTGGCCATGCGGTTTGCATCACCACAGACATAGATGTGCGCACCTTCTTGTAACCATTGCCATACTTCTTCACCTTGTTCGCGAAGTTTATCTTGTACATAGATTTTTTCTTGCTGGTCGCGGGACCATGCTAATGAAATATGGGTTAATAAACCGTCTTTGACATAGCGCTGCCATTCCACTTGGTAGAGAAAGTCGTCAACAAAATGTGGGTTACCAAAAAACAACCAGTTTTTCCCTGCCGCACTGTCATTGTCACGCTGCTGTAAGAAAGCGCGAAATGGTGCAATCCCCGTTCCAGGGCCAATCATGATCACCGGCGTATTGGGGTCTTGTGGTAGACGGAAATTATCATTGTGCTCAATGAATATGCGAAGTTCATCATCCTCATTTAAGCGATCAGCTAAGAAACCGGAAGCGCCACCAGTGCGCGCCTTACCATCAATCTCATAGCGGACAACACCAACCGTTGCATGAACTTCATTTTCTACCTCAGATTGAGAAGAGGAAATCGAGTATAAACGAGGGGTTAGCGGGCGCAGTAAGTCAATAAATTCTTGAGCCGTTGGTTGAGATGCCGCTTGGCGTACCATATCCACAATGGGCGTATTTTGTGCGTAGTGTAAAATAGCGGTTTTATCGCTAATCAATGACAACAACGCATCATCTTTTGACAACTGAGCATATTTTTCGACAATCACAGGGGTATTTTGTGTTAGTTCTAATTGATAAATCAGCGCATCGCGTAGTGAATGGCGCTGTGAACCAATAAAGACTTCTTCGTCACCTTGCAACCACAATAAAGCCACCAGTTCATCAACTAAAGCAGGGTCATTATCGAACCAAATACCTAGCGCGTCACCAGGTTGATAACGTAAACCAGAGTCACCGAGATCAATTTCAATATGGCGAACATCTTTTTGCGAGTGTCGACTGGTGATCTTTTGGTTACTCAGAAGTGATGCTGTTAATGGCGCAGTTTTACTATAAGGTGATGAATGAATTTCATTCACACTTCCTGTTTGAGTCGCCAATAATTGGCTATCACTTTGAGCAGGAACGCGAGCTTTTAAAATTTGTGTGAGGTTTTCAACCCACTCACTCGCAATCGCTTGATACTCAACATCTGCATCAATTCGCTCGGTTAATGATACGGCCCCTAATGATGCAAGTCGCGAATCGAAATCTTTACCCGCCTGGCAAAATTTTTCGTAAGAGGAATCCCCCAGCGCGAAAACCGCATAGCTGGTTTGTGATAAATTAGGCGCTTTTTTAGAATGAAGGTATTTATACAGTGCAACCGCTTCTTCAGCGGGCTCCCCTTCACCCTGCGTTGACGCTACAATAACCAACACTTTTTCTTGGTTAATTTGCTTGAATTTATAATCCCCAGCATTCACTAAATTCACGCTAATTTTCTCACCAACCAAGCGCTCTCTGAGCTGCTCTGATAGGCGACGTGCATTTCCTGTCTGTGATGCTGAGATAATTGTGATAGTGTCTTGCGTAACTACAGGCGTACTGACCGGTGCATCAACTTGCGTATTTTGATTTACCACTCCCCACAAATAACCAGAAAGCCATGCGAGTTGATGAGATGAGAAATCATCAACGGCTGTCTGTAAACGTGTTAATTGCTCAACAGATATTGGCAGCGCCGCTAATGGCGGCTGTTTTTTTGTCATTATCTTGTAACCCCAGCGTTATTCATCTTTGATTTAAAAAAACGATGCCATGTCATTACCCCAGAAAAGACCGACAACCTAATACCTGCCCATTCCCCCAAATAATTAGGGTAATAAAGCAAAAAATACCGCAGTACCTGAAACATATAGGGTATGCCGTTAGGTTATAACAACCCTAGATAATGGGATAAGAAACGATAGCCATAATTAATAACTAAAAAGCCTAAAGCAATTAACTGATGGATCATATTGATAAAAGCGGTTAACGCTATTTTAGTAATTAAAGATATTTTCACCTAAAAATGCAGTACAATACGCTGTTTATTCACAACAAGGAGCCACATATGAGTACAACAATCTATAAAGATTTCACTTTCGAAGCCGCCCACAAACTTCCTCATGTGCCAGAGGGCCATAAGTGTGGTCGACTCCATGGCCATTCTTTCATGGTGCGTTTAGAAATCACCGGTGAAGTCGACTCACATAGTGGTTGGATTATTGATTTTTCCGATGTAAAAGCCGCTTTTAAGCCTATTTGGGAACGCTTAGACCATCACTATTTAAATGATATAGAAGGGTTAGAAAACCCAACGAGTGAGGTGTTAGCCCAGTGGATTTGGCAACAAACTAAGCCTTTACTACCATTATTAAGTGCGGTTACCGTAAAAGAAACCTGCAATGCAGGCTGCGTCTATCGCGGGGAAGCTTAAAAGTTAATGCGCTAAAAAAGTCATATAACATAGGGATACACGCTCCTCAGACCGCTGACTTAGCGGCAAGCCCAATAGATTTTTAAATGAGGGGCTAAATCCCTATATCCTCACTTTCGACTCATCACCCATATCAACGCCTAACGCTGCATAGAAAGCCCCCTGACTGCCTTTAATAGGCTAAATTCTAAAGATTCAGGGTCAGGTTAAGGCAAGAAATAAATCAGTGACTGACATTTCCCCCTTTAACATTAAGGATATAAAAACATTAATTTGACATAGTGCATCAAATTATAACCTGATCTATTATTTATTATTATTTACTTTTAATAAGGCAGGGAAAATGAATCTATTTCAAAAAACACCTAAGTCCAGAAGGCGCTATGGGCTGGCGGCATTTATCGGTTTAATTGCAGGTATTGTCTCTTCGTTTGTCAAGTGGGGTGCTGAAGTTCCATTACCGCCAAGAAGTCCAACGGATATGTTTAATGCAGCTTGTTCACCTGAAACACTGATTCGTGCAGCAGAACAAATTGACTGCTCACGCAATTTCCTCAATCCACCTTATATTTTCTTAAGAGATTGGTTAGGGATCGCTGACCCCAACTCTGCAGTTTACACTTTTGCTGGGCACGTTTTTAATTCAGTGGGTGTTACTCACATCATATTTTCTATCGTGTTTGCTGTCGGGTATTGTATTGTTGCTGAAATATTCCCTAAAATTAAGCTATGGCAAGGGTTGTTAGCGGGTGCACTGGCGCAATTATTTGTTCATATGATTTCATTCCCTCTAATGGGGCTCACTCCTCCACTTTTCGACCTGCCATGGTATGAGAATGTGTCAGAAATATTTGGTCATTTAATTTGGTTTTGGTCTATTGAAATTATTCGTCGTGACTTACGTAACCGTATTACTCACGAGCCAGATCCTGAAGTACCATTAAACCAACCATTTAGATAATTTAAAGCCCCCCAATAAGCGTTTTCCAACTATTGGGGGTTACTGCTACGTTATCGCTATTTTTTTATTGAATATCCAAATACTTATGTGTTTGAATCGATAAACGCCAGTTACGTTGAATGCAGGTTTCGATACACAATTTCGTTGCCGCCGCCTTTTGGCTAATTGGCTGCAATGCTACTACAGGAGAGGCTTCGACAGTACGTAATGCTAAAATTTTCTCAAGTGCCTCAATATCTTTTTCGCGAGCAACAGGGTGTTTAATTTCATTAGCGCGATTTACTGCTTGCCTGATCACCTGTAACCCTCCTTTCATACCGACTTTTGGTGATACGGTAACCCATGTTTTTTCTGTGCATTGAATAGGGTATGTGCCGCTAGTTTCAATTTGGCATTGATATCCATGCTGTTCTAATATCGCAGTCAATGGTTGTAAATCATAAATACAAGGTTCACCGCCGGTAATAACAATATGCTGTGCGCTGAAGTGTTTTTCTTTCATTAATTGAATCAATGCCTCACCGCTTGCCATAGCCCATAAATCTGAATCAATCGTTTTAAGTGCGATATCCCCTAGGGTCGATTCTTTATCTTGTTCTTTTTCCCATGTTTGTTTGGTATCACACCAGCTACATCCAACTGGGCAGCCCTGCAAACGAATAAACACAGCTGGAACACCAGTAAAAACCCCCTCTCCCTGAATGGTTTGGAAGATTTCATTAATTGGGTATTTCATATCACTCCTAAAATAGTTAACTAAGCACACATTATATTGCAGATATCTATCTCACGAACAAGGAAGTTTGTGATAATGTAGCCACCTTAGGGTTCAATAAAGTACGTCCGACTGAATAAACAATACCGAAAGCATATTCGGAACAACATATCGAACGAAGAAAAAGACAGGAAAAGACATGCAAAGTAGTGAACAAAATCAACTCAGAAAGGGGCTGAGTGTTCGGCACATTCGCTTTATGGCTTTAGGGTCAGCGATTGGTACCGGCTTATTTTATGGTTCTGCTTCCGCCATTCAAGCGGCAGGCCCAGCAGTTTTACTCGCTTATATGGTCGGTGGTGCCGCTGTATTTATGGTCATGCGAGCCTTAGGCGAGATGGCTGTGCATCATCCAGTACCCGGTTCATTCTCTCACTACGCTAGCCATTACATGGGCCCCCTCGCTGGTTTTTTAACTGGCTGGAACTACGTATTTGAAATGTTAGTTGTGTGCTTGGCTGATATTACCGCTTTCGGGATGTACATGGGGTTCTGGTTTCCACATGTTGACCAATGGGTATGGGTATTAAGTATCGTGCTATTTATTGGTGCGCTCAATTTATGCCATGTTAAAATTTTCGGTGAAATGGAATTTTGGCTGTCTATCGTGAAAGTATCCGCAATCATCGCAATGATTGTTGGTGGTACCTTCTTAATGTTCTACGGTTTCGGCCAAGAAACTGACCATGCGGTGGGCATCCAAAATCTCTGGGAACACGGTGGCTTTATGCCAAACGGTATTGAAGGTGTTATTGCGTCCTTAGCCATTGTAATGTTCGCCTTCGGGGGTATCGAAGTAATCGGTATTACCGCCAGTGAAGCACAAAATCCAGAAAAAACCATTCCTAAAGCAATCAATGCGGTACCCATTCGTATTTTATTATTCTATGGGTTAACACTTTTTATTCTAATGTGCATCTATCCGTGGAATCAAATCGGTCAGAATGGCAGTCCATTCGTCCAAATTTTTGATAGCTTAGGTATTCAATCAGCGGCAAATATCTTAAATATCGTGGTGATCACAGCAGCAGTCTCAGCTATCAATAGTGATATTTTTGGTGCTGGTCGTATGATGTATGGTATGGCACAAGACAAGCAAGCACCAAAAGTATTTACTAAGCTAACTAAAAGTGGGGTACCTTGGGTCACTGTGCTGGTGATGTCCGTTGTAATGTTACTCGGCGTGTATTTGAACTACCTACTTCCAGAAAAAATCTTTGTGATTATTGCATCAATCGCAACCTTTGCTACAGTTTGGGTCTGGTTAATGATCTTACTTTCTCATGTTGCAATGCGTCGCCAAATGAGCGCTGAAGAAGTTAAAAAACTCAAATTCCCAGTCCCATTTTGGCCGATTGGCCCTGCCCTGACTATTGCATTTATGGTCTTTGTTATCGCATTACTAGGCTTCTTTAAAGACACCCAAGTTGCCCTTCTCGTTGGGTTTGCATGGGTGGCTATATTGAGTGTCACCTTCTTTATCATGCGTAAATTTCAAAAATCTTAATCAACAAAAGCATTTATAAAATAAATTTAAGCCCTATATTTATATGATATAGGGCTTTTTGTTATCAAACGAGTGCTTGCTTAATATCGGCAATCAAATCATCAACGTTTTCTAACCCGACTGATAAACGAATAAGTCCATCACTAATGCCGTACTGCTCTCGCTCCTCAGCGGTGTAAGTAGAATGGGTCATACTTGCAGGGTGTTGAGCCAATGACTCACAATCACCGAGGCTAACCGCACATGAAAATAACTGTAGGTGATTCAAAAACCGCTTACCCGCCTCAAGGCCGCCTTTAAGTTCAAAAGCAATCATCCCTCCAGGTAACTTCATCTGCTTTTGAGCTAATGCGTATTGTGGAAAACTCGGTAAACCTGGATACATTACCTGAGAAACTTCAGATAACGAGGCCAAGTATTCTGCAACTTTCTGTGCATTCTCAACCACCCTTTCCATTCTGATTGGCAGTGTTTTCATTCCTCGCAATATAAGATTTGCATCATGAGGGGATAAACAAGCACCAGTCATGTCCTTTAGCCCAACTAATCTGATTTGCTTAGCCAAATCCTCCGTTGTGACAACCGCTCCAGCCATCACATCACCATGCCCATTCATATATTTAGTCAATGAATGAATGACAATATCTGCCCCAAGCTCAAGCGGTTTTTGAATGTAAGGAGTACAATAGGTATTGTCTACTGCCACTAATATTTGTTGGTTATTTGCAAGGTTATATTGCTTAACGATATGGCTCACGGCATTAACATCAACCAAACGCATATTTGGGTTTGCAGGTGACTCGAAAAATATCATCTTTGTTTTTTCAGTGAGTTCCTGTGCCACATTATTGGGGTTACTCATATCAATGTGACGGACTTTAACCCCAAATCGAGCTAATCCATGATGAAAGAATGAGTATGTACAGCCATAAACCGTCATATCAACTAACAGCTCATCTCCAGGATTAAGTAATGTCCAAAGAGTCGATGTTATTGCCCCCATCCCTGAAGAAAATACAATTGCTGCATCTCCCTCTTCTAAATCAGCCAATCGCTTTTCCAGCAAATTCAATGTTGGATTATTTATTCGAGTATAAATGTAACCATTCAATTCGCCGCTAAAACAGGCGGCACCTTCTTCGACATTATTAAATACATAAGTTGAAGTTTGATAAATGGGAGAAGAAAGTGATCCTAAATTTTCGGCTGCATCATAGTAATTGTGTATCACACGCGTATCAAAAGAATATTGTCTATCTAATATCATACCACCTCCGAAATATTACCCCTCTTGGGGTGAAGATAATCGAGAACCCATTATTTGCAAGGTTCGTAAAACGGTACTAATTCCACGTAATGTGTTTGGATCTTTTAATAAAACATACACCGAACGAAAATTTGGATTTTTACTATTATATCTCTCTTCCATTTTTGCCATATTATAAGCAGCGCCTAACTCCCAGACTGGCGCTAAAGTGTCTTCAAATGAATTTGCCAGTTTCTCTACAGTGCTATTATCGGTAATATCAATAAGGTCAGAAATTAAAGAAAGTAAATCAACAATATTATCTAAACGATTCAACTGTAATAAAGGGGCTAATTTTTCGGCGAAATGATCACCCGACTCAGAATTAAGAAGTTCAATTAGTTTACTTTGATTTTCATTATTCGACATTTTTATTTCCTCCTTAAACTAAACCACGAATAGCAGCCCAATAAATACCTCTATTAAAGCCATTTCTTAGTAATCCTCCTAATTTAGTTGGAGGCGTAGGAATAACGTCGTGTTTATAATCGTATTGCAAAGGCATCCCTGCCGTTAATCCCATTTGGGCAACAGCTTGAACTCGCCCATCATAAATAGCTGCAGGATAGCCATAAATTAATTCTCCGCAAATATTATCAGCTATAATTGCAGCTTGATTATGGCAACTTCCACCTGCTTTACTGATCGGTAAATCAACAGTATCACCTATAACATAAACACCATCTACACCATAAACTTGCATAGTTTCGTGATCAGTTGGCAGCCATCCTTCACCATTATTATGTTCACTCAGCCCGGTATTAATAACTGCTTCAACCGCAGTAATAGGAGGAGTACTAATCAGTAAATCAAAATTTTGCTCATCCCCTTCTTTCGAATAAGCTACCTTCTTATCTGGATCAACTTTATCTAAAGTAAACCCTCTCTGTGCTTTAATATTTTTAGCGGTGAATACTTCAGGAATAACTTCACAAACAGGTTGTTGCATGAATAAACAGTTGCGCAATAATTGTGAAACTGTTGGATAGGTATAAACAATTTCAATATTATCCCTAACCCGGCGTTTACGTAAAAACTCATCAATCATTAAAGTTGTTTCCATCGGTGCGATACCACACTGATGGGGGACATTAGGTGTTTCAGGGAATGATACCGTAATAAAAATTCGGCCTTTTTCAATCTTAGCCAGTTGATCAGCTAGCTTTCTCGATGCATCATAAGCATAAAAATGGTTACCAATATCCTTTAAACCTTCAATGCGCTCAGGTTTAGGCACGCAACCTGTCGCAATAACAAGAAAATCATAATTATATTTTTTTCCATCCTTCGAGTTTAGCGCTTTATTTTTAAAATCAAAGTACTCAATTTTATCAATGGCTAACTCTATTTCAGGCCTTAACAACTCTCTTTCTGGGCGACTTAATTCATCTTTAAAGAAGAGATTAAAGGCAACATACATAAATGCAGGTTTATAGTAATGTATTGGATTATCAGTAATTAATGTTATTTTTATTTTTTTGGAAAAAATTTCTTTACTCAACTTCCTGGCAAGTGTATTCGCTAGCATCGTTCCACCAGTTCCACCGCCAACAATAATTATATTTTTCATTACATTAACCACCGTATATATAATTAATTAAGTTTTATACGCTATACCCATCAGTTATAAATATAGCCCATAGAAAATTAATTCCAATACAATAATTAGGGTATAATTTAAAAAATAACAAATAAAACTAATCACTTATATATATATAACCTGAAGAAGAAATTAATTGTGAAAATTATAATTATGGAAATTATATTACATAAAAACAATTTCATTTAATAAGAATAGTGTCCAACAATATCCCAGCGAAAAAGAACGTCCTCCATAATTTGTCCATAACCAATATTGTGCATAATTAAATAATTATGTGTATTGGGGGATTTTATCGAAGTTACAATGCCAATATGAGGCCTACCATTATCTAAACGCCATGAGACAATATCGCCAGGTATATAATCACTGACACTCTTTGAGATAGGCTTATTTTTCCCTTTACGTGAAAAAAAGACCTCTAAATTAGGCACGCGACGGTGGTCAATATTTGTATCTGGTTTACGTAACCCCCACATACGTTGGCTGGGATATTGGCGAAAATTTGCTTTCATGTCTTCATGAACTAATTTTTGTAGATCAATACCAATTTTCCGGTAGCTGCGTATAACAACATCAGAACAAACGCCGTACTGCTCAGGCACATCACCATTTGGATAAGAGATTTGTCGATAAGATGAGTCATAAATAACTAAACGAGGTAACTGTTCCGCATGTTTAGCTAACAATAAGCTCGATCCATTTGCTATTTGTGCAAAAAAGAAGAGTGTGTACAAAAACGATGTTTTCAACCTGATATTCCCCATAAAAATAGTTCATCAAATCTACAATTAAATACCAGAGAAAATAAGGGGAGATAATCTTAATTACTTAGAAAGCGTAAATTTGGTCATAATAGGGTTATGATCAGAAGCATCTGTTGGTAGTACAATGCTGTTTTTAACTTTCAATCCACGATAAAATATGTAATCTAAAGGGCGACCAAAGGCCTTAGTACGGTAATCATCATTAAATGCAATTTCTTTTAAACCAACACTACGAATAAACCGTTTTAATGCATTCACTCGTTGCCTGCTCCATGCATTAAAATCACCCGCGAGGATCACCGGGCCAACATGTTTAGCAATATGAATTCCCAGCTTACTTAATTGCCGAGTATAAACATCCACACCAAAGCTGAAGTTAATTGCATGCACATTCGCTACCATCAAGTGTTTTCCATTTGGTAACGGATAAACCGTAATCAGTGCGGATTTAGCTAGCCGTAAAAGTGGCTCTTTTTCTCTTAAAGGACAGCAATATATCGGATGTGAAGCTGCGAGAGTCATTACTCCAGCAGGGTGAGGCGAGAAAGGTAATGCAGGTACTTGATCAGCAATTAATTTATGTGATGCTGCAAAAGATATTAGCTCAGGTGACATTTGAGCCTCTTGCAGCAAGATTAGTTTTCTATCTTTCACTAATTCGTTAAGGGTGTGTTTCCAATTTGGACGTTGCTGTTTGTAAATATTCCATGTAACCACATCAAGAGTTTCACCCGCTGCAAACAGTGGTAAGCCTATTGGAAGTGATTCACCTAACATATGAACAGGCATCGGCTGAATACGTTTAGCGGGCTCACCTGCAATATACCGAACAGAATAGGTTCTTTTCGCCAAATTTGAGTCCCTATATCACAGAAAAATAATGAAAATCTTACACTTTTTGATTAGTTACTACAGGTAGTATATCAAATTTGAGGTGTTATAGCTTATCAAATTTAACACAACCACTAACTTAACCATGAGGCCTTTAAGCTTTACACTAAAACTTAAAATGGATAATACTGAATTGGTGGCTATTCATACTACTTACTTTTTTATTCTCACCCTATAAATAATATGTGAGCTGTTACTTACTACTTTGTATCTCTCATTAACATTCGCCCTCTAAATGCATTGAAGATACAATTTAATTTTTCCCAACTACAACTACACTTCTTATTTCTCCATCGCTTTATATCTAAGTTCTTTATCACCTCACACTCCTTTGCTAACTAAATAGAGGTGAGTTGTTACTCACTACTTTGCCTCAAGCCATTCCATTCATCGCAGTGATAGATAAACCGTCAACTCACTATATCCATTGGATTTTACTAAAACTCTGCTACCCCGAA
>NZ_JAMPQC010000033.1:0-2760 GCF_028482225.1 Providencia sp. PROV130
GGGGTTAAGGTGTTACTGTTGGCGAAGTCGTTTAAATCGAGCTGAGAAACATCAATCCCGCTCCCGTGCATTAATAAACCGGGGTCGAAATAAGATTCGGCAGGCGAAAAAGAGGGCGTCATTGCATAGCAGCAAAGAAAAACCTCTAATGCAATTATATTTAATTTCATCCCTTTCACTGCATCACCTTTTGTTATTTATTATTGTGGATTATTTTTCAACCGGAATACATTTAGTTAATTTAGTAGCACAATATTATTGGTTGAAAAGAAATTAATATTATTTCTCTGTTTCCATCTTTGTTAAAATTATTTAGTATCGTTAAATAATCAAATATCAAAAAACGACATAACTGTTTAATTATGAATAGGCTATTCAACTCATTTATGAGTAAATTTAATTATTTTGTTGTTATTTTATTTATTATTTTTTTAATTAGCGTAACAGTGATTAATCGGCGTAATAACCAATCGTTAAGGTTGCTGAAAAATCACCGTCATCTGGGTCACAATCTGTTTTAGCACAACGTAATTTAGCATTGATCATTTTTGTTTCACTCGTGCTTTTTATGTTATCCCATATGATTGAAGCTACATCAGGTTTGACTAGTGCGGTTTGGTTGGCACTAATAACACGTGTTCCATCTAATAATTGAACACCTATCACCCCATTAGGGTCATCATTAAAGAAATTATTGCTGCCCGCTAACGTATTTCCAGATGCTAGATAAACAACCGCTGTTGTTTGATCCGTGCTGGTGCAATTTTTTAAACCAATCGAAAAATTTTTCGACACTGTATCATTCTTAATTTCACTGATTGTCGTCACACCGGATGAATTGCCTAATATAATTTCATTAGGAACATCAATTTCACAGGTTTTCGCTAAAAATAAAACAGAAAACTCGTATTGAACCTGATAGTTATCTGCGGCCATTGCTGGGTAATACATGAACACCATTAGAAGAGTCAGTAATCGCTGTTTTATTTTTTTCATGACCATCAATCCTGATAATATTCAAAAGTAACAGCGGCATTCGCATTGCCCGGTTTAACATTATTTTCGCGCTTCACTAAGCTGACTCGGTAATTAACGACAACGGAATCACTCGTTGTAGAAGGAAACGCTGAAACTCCGCCATCGCTGACGGCTTGGCAGTTCTGATTATTGTTATCACAAGACTCAAGTAAAAAACCCGTTTTAGTTGTGTCTGCTAAACCAAAGAAAACACCATTATTAAACTGAGTAGATGCTGCTGATTTTGATTTTACTTTAATTTTTTTATCGCTATTAGCAGGGAAATTTTTGCATACAATAGTGTAAGAAAAATTTTCACTTTGTATAGGTTTATTAATTGGGTTGCTATCGACCTCAGAGGCAATTAATGTACCATTTTGACTAAAATCGATGTATTTATCTAATTCACTATTATCATCAAATTCACAAGTTCCTTTAATGATCTTGGTTTTGAACTGGATTTGTCCATTTTGCGCAACCAATTGACTGGAGAAAAAAACCATTCCCAGTACCAATAAGGTTTTACTCAATAGTCCCATGATATTCATTATATCCTCCAAGATCGTTGATAACGGCCCATTTCACTACTCCCGTTTTCAATTGGGTTGTATAATTCATGTCAGTGAATGGTGCAATTACATTATTTTGTTTATTTAACTTAATTGCTTTGTTATTAACGAATAAACCAGCTAAATTAATATAATAAGGTGAGTTATTGATTAGCTTAATGCCATTCGCATTTTGAGTTATTTTAATACTCTTAAATGCATCCTCTTGAATCATTGTCAAATTAGCAGGGCGATAAAAAATCTTAATTACACTTTCTAGTCCAACCTTAACGCCATCCGCTTTATTTGATTCAGGAACATTTCTGGAATGAAAGTAATACATACTTTCGCGATCTTTCGGAAACTTATGTGAGATTGCTTTAATTTTAATAATATTGCGCTGTTTCGGTGCTAATTTAAAAATAGAAGGTGTAATGACAAATAAGCCTTCAGAAGGTATTTTGCTATCTAATTGTTGTGTAATAAAACTTGCCACTAAATACGATTTATTGTCTTCATTACGAGCTGTAATAGCAGCAGAATTAGTTGCTTCTTCAATAATAATACGGGTTTGACTTAAACCGACACCCGCTTGAGTAACAAATGAAAATGTTAATAAGATAAAAAATAGAGATTTTAATTTTAGCATTTTCTTTTCTCTTATATAGCAGGCAGTAATTAATTACTGCCTGCCTTACTAGCTAAACTAACGGACGACTTTTATTAGTCGTAAGCAACACTGAAGGTTACTGGTACGTTTAAGTTTTGAGCGACAGCATCAGTCGTTGTTGCATAAAGACCTGCAACCATTGGAATGATGTAGTCATTTTGACCTGTAACTTTCAGGTCTGCAATTTCAGTTGCAGTGTTAGGGTTGATAGCCGTTTTTGCTTTACCAGCCGCTAACTTAACACCGATTTGTGATGCTTGAGCATCAGCAAACATATCTGAGTGACCAGTTAATGCTTCACCTGTAGCTAAGATAGAAACAGAAGTTGCATTTGCAGCTTCGTTATTGCCACCTGCGTCACCGTTATAAACTTTAGTACAGTTATTTAAAACTAAGTTAAAGTTTGCTTCCGATAATGCTTTAGCAGTATCAATTTTTTCGTTTGAGTGAGTTCCTAAGCTGATTAAATCTTTAGAAGCGCTAATATCACAAGTTGCAGCAACTAAACGAGCATTAAAGTTAACA
>NZ_JAMPQC010000034.1:0-10460 GCF_028482225.1 Providencia sp. PROV130
TTTTATATTTCAGATTAAGTTTTTATTCTATTAATACAGATTAAAAAAATCCAAACATCATTATTTAAATACCCATTAATAAACAATTTATTCATATTGGCTATTTAATAAATAATTGACTTTTTCGTAAAAACTTAATTTTAAAATGTCTTAGTATTTATTTGGTAAACACTCGTTCACCGGAGTGCGTGGATAATATTAATTATACTCCAATAAGTTGTCAAACAAGCGAAAAATGCATAATTATGTTTTTTGAATAGGTTTCAAATTATTATTTTCAATTGATTTCATGCGGTTACACAAACAATGGTCAAACCAACTAATACCCTGCGCATTTTTTTAGATTAAAAAACTAGAAATCATGCAAAAATAGAGTTAATACAGTTGAAAGCGCTTAAATTAATATCTATACATAATTTGTCGCTAAATTTAACACACTAGATGAGTAGGAAGGGAAAGTGTTACTAACAACTACGAGGTGTAATAAAAACACCAATTAGTTAGATATTATTAACACTTAAATTAATATTTATTATTTTTTACTCCATAGCTATAGTTGCTCTAAATAATACCTGACTCAATTCATAAGAATATTCTGATGCATTCTATTTGTAATATTAAATTTATGCGTTCTATATAATTGCTGCGTACTCATTTCCTATCCGATTCTAAAAGATAATAGCGCTCAACAAAGAAACACTTTCTCAATCAGAACATCACGATAATAAAGAGGAGAGGTAAGAAAGCCTCATCCTCGTTGGTATCGTGAAATCCTAAAAGAAAGGAGTAGAAGAAAGAATAACATGATAAACAAGCAAATAGCGCTTCCCTTGAGCGCTATTTGCCTTACAAAAAATCACTTAAATTTGAGTTGCTTCACAGCCTCATCAATATCAATTTCATCTTCTGAAAATGTTAAAGCGGTTCCATGTAATGTGCTAATTTCTAACTTTTTCAAGGAGCGCATTTGGTCCGGTTTATCTGATTTAGGTTTAATACTATTCATCAAGGCACCAATTGATAACACTGTATTTTCTTTATCAATACGTGTATCAGCAGGCACTTCCACCGAATAAACTCGATAAGATTTTATGGATGTAATCTTAATGCGCTCACCTGCAATATAAATATATTTGCTTTCAGGTATGACTTTGACCGCAAATGCAGACAACCCTTTATTATTTGTCGTCGGTTCGAAAGTAACTACGGCATTTTTTTTAATCAACTCAGGGTTGGCAACTTTAACCACATGAAAATAACGGTTATCTCCATTCTCATCTTTGATAAATCCAAAACCTTTATCTTCGAACCATGTTGTGATCGTTCCATTCATCGCCATTACCGCCTAATTAATCTTTTATTGACTCAGTTTTTACAACGCGCAGTATAGAGCACAATGCGTGTGCAGACTACGGCTTTACTTTTAGTCTGAGTGATAAATTTACGCGATGCAAGCGGCAAGTATTCGCCTGCATACTAAAAATTAGTTATTATCAACAGCTATTTTTTGTTGGAAAGGCTAATGACTGAAATCATCGACACCTTTATTGCGCCGCCCTGCCACGGTAAGATAGAAATTATCTATCAGGATGAGCATCTTGCCCTTATTAATAAGCCAAGTGGCTTACTCAGCCTTTCAGGAAAAAACCCACAAAATTTAGATTCAGTCCATCACCGATTAGTACAAATCTTCCCTGAATGTACTCTTGTTCACCGTCTCGATTTTGGTACATCAGGATTGATGGTGATTGCGCGTAATAAAGCAGTGAATGCCGCTCTGAGCCAGCAATTTAGCCAACGAACGGTAATTAAAGTATATCAAGCTCTACTTTGTGGTCACTTAACTGATGATGAGGGTATCATTGATGCTGCAATAGCAAGAGACCCAGCACTGTTTCCTCGCATGTCTCTTTGCAAAATTAATGGCAAACCTGCCCGCTCCCACTATCACGTGATTGAGCGTCTGTATCACCCATTAGATAATGGTACAGTGCTTCCCGTAACCCGAGTTCAATTAGTTCCAGAAACCGGCCGAACTCATCAGCTTCGTATTCATTGCCAACAATTAGGCCACTCTATATTAGGCTGTGACTTATATGGTGGCCAAATACCAGAGCATGCATCTCGGCTCATGTTGCACGCCAGCGAACTGCATTTTGTTCATCCCATTAGCCAAGAAAGAGTTAATACTCGCTGTGCTAGCCCGTTTTAACGCCCAAGCAACCACGGTCTCATTTTATGGCTGGCAAAATAAATTGCCCAGCCCTGTAAATGCACATCGCTAGCAGTACTTCAATTCAAGTTATAACGAGTATTACCACATTAAGTCATCAGGAATTTTGAAATCCGCGTATGGGTCATCTTCATCCAGCTCTTCTTGGCTCAGTGCATTATTTAATACAATGCTATCCGCATCCCTTTGCATGATTTTATCCGCTACACTTGCAGGAATAATCACATACTCATTGTTATCACTATTTTCAATCGCTAAACGAGCAATCGCCAGACGGCCGCTGATCAATTGTGTTTGTGTTATTTTATCTACAACAACTTGCTTGATCACATTGTTATCTGTGAAATTAAAGCTAATATCTCCCTTTGAAATATCAACTTTATTCATTTCAATAAGTTGTTTAACTTGTGCTTTAAACTCTTTGGATTGCACCATTTGTTTATGCTGTTCGCTCAGTTGTTTATCACGCTCAAGCTGCGCTTTTTTATTCTCTTCTACGGCTTCCCTTGCTTCACGCGCTTGAACGCGTGATTTTTTAGCTGTTCTTTGCACTTTTGCCATTTTCTTGCTGGTGACTAATCCTGCTTTTAACATTTGCTCTTGTAAGGTGAGTTTTGCCATCTTCGCCTCTAAATCTATCAGATAATTATGTGATTATACCTGTAGCCGCTGAGACCTGATAGGCTTTGAGCTTCATTGATAGAGAAATTATGTGATGTTATTTAAGAAAATATGCTAACGAGGATAATTCAAAATTCGGCGTGTTTAACTTATTTTATCTAAAATGTGTTTATAAAAAACCATCAATATATTGTGCTTTTTTATAGACACGATTTACTCAGTAACCATAGAGAGTTGATGAGAAAAAATAGAGGTTTTTATCCACATAAAAACCTCTCTACTTCAATAACTACGGAGTGGACATAATAATGGTAGCTGCTGAACTAAACTGGCCTTCTATCAATTCATTTGGAGATAAATTAGGTTTTTTAACTAGCGTGAACATCAGTGTGTCTCTACCATGCCCATTTTCTATTTTTGAATCGAAATGCCCATTCATAGGGGAAACTCTTTGCCCTTGATGATAAATCTCAACACCTAATCCCGGCATAATAGAACCTTGACTACCAATATCTCCAGTTCTAACAAGTAAAGCGTCAGATGAAAAAATCGAAGTTTCTCCACTTATAATCATCTTTATTGGCGCTGTCAGATTATTATCTTCACAACTATAAGTGATTTCTGCGTTACGTTGAAAACGACTTGCACTTCCCACCGTTGAAATGCCCGATGCATTTACTGTTTCAAAATCAACGATGATGATTTGGTTATCATTGATATCACACGTACCCGTTCCAACAACCACATCATTACCCGCATAGAAATTCCATTTAAAATAAGCATGGTCAATATGCTGATTACTATTTACAAATGTCGCATATTTATGGAGATCTAACGTCATCAGCAAATCGCCTTTTCTTACCAAAACAGATGGCGTTGGTTTAACATTTACCTGTAAATATAATTTAATTTGTAAAGGTTCACTTGCTGTGGTTAAACGAAATACTTGAATTTCTTTACCGCTAAATGGTGCTAAATAGTAAGCACCACGCACGACCACTCCTGCTTTTAATTCTGGGTTATTCTTAAATGTGGGACCAAGGTCAGCACCAGTCACATTTAAATAATCAACATAAGCACTAGGGGCTTCATTACGGCAGGTCATAAAATCACTCACATCCGCGAATTCATTTATACGATTAGGTACAGCAAAAATATCATTATCTAGAGGAACATCATAAATACTTTGTGTTCCCCCACCAACTTCTTGTCCTCCATTAGTTTTACACTGGAAAGCAAAAATAGTCGGGGAAAATAATAAGGTTGCGAGAAGTAATATTAATATCTTCATTGTTACTGATACCTTAATCATAAATTAAACTAAAAATAGCGGTTGCAGTAAAATGGCCAAACGCAATACTTTTATTTTTTATTGCATCAGGTTCCCCTTGCACATTCGCATTAAAACTTAAAATATTCGTACCATTCTCTAAATTGTATGCAGGCGTCGTACTATTAATAGGAATTTTTTTACCACTATATTCTAAGATTTCAATTCCGATGCCCGAAGCCATGCTGCCAGAATCTAATGCAAGAAGGCCAGGTAAACGAGTATTTTCGCTTCCTGTAAACTTAACGGTCACCGTTCTAAAGATACTATTATCACAGTCATCTAAATGAATATTAAAATTTTCAAGTGGCGTTTTTTGGTTAATATAGAGGTATTTATTAACAATAGTACCAAAGTCCACAATGATATTTTCATCACCAGGTCTTACTGTACAAGCTTCAGCAACAAGTTGTCCTCGTATCTTAATTTCACCGATTTGACCATTTTTTGCCTGACTCGGTAACGGAAAAAATAACAAACTTAATAGCATCGAGAGTATTATTTTTTTAAATTCATAAAAATTGAAATTTAAGTTATTCATATAAATACCTTCAATGCTATATCAGAAAACCTATTAAGATTATTCATAAGTTATTTGAAAAGAAATAACACTTCGATAAGCTCCAGCCTGTAAATTCTCTGCAATTCTTACGGGAGTTACATAATAAGTTAAAATATTTTGTCCCGTAGAAATAAGCTCAGGTTCACTGTACTCACCAAAAGCAATTTCTTTTCCTTTAGGATTAGTTATCTGTAATCCAAGCCCATTAACACCTTCAACTCTCGCTATGTTCGGCCTAAAAGGAACAACTGGCGTGATAAACCTAATTTTCATACCTGGCTGGGAAATACTCCATGTAACATTACCGGATTTATTGTTTCTCAAAACCGTTGGGGTTTCGATACAATCCAATAACTCGATGTTTATCGGCGTCTTGTGGCCTTGGGCGCCAATTGTTTTTAATGATGCAGTTTCAATATTTCCTAAATCAACGGATTGAAATGCAGAATCCATCGATAAATGGCATGCACTCTCCGTTAATGATCCATAAACGAAAATTTTGCCATTTGCACCTTCAACATTCCAATTGCCTGTTGTGTTATAGATGGCATTATTTGATGCCGCATATATCACAGCTGAATGAAATATGAGAGATAATCCAAAGAGTAAGGAAAAGCTTTTTTGATTAATCATCATTTTCCTCTCTATTTATTTTCAGGAACAACCTGACATGTATTTGCTTGACATTTAAATTGAAGTTTTGGCCGGCCACCATAGTCATTTATATAGGTCAATACCGGATTCGCCCCCACAGTAGAACTTGGAACTCCTAATTTTTCTTCACTAAATGGTGCAACCATAACTGCCTTAAAATTCTGATTTACTGGTGAATCTTTTCGCTCAGCCGCACCAATAATCGTGATATAAAAGGGAGTTGGGTTTTTAATGATATATTGGTCGCCTTGCTTAATAAGCTGTGTTTTTTCTTGCCAAGGGTTATTCAGCATTTCTGTTTCGCTTAGCATGATACTTTTAGGACGATAAAATAATTTAATTTTGCTCTGTAACGCTAATTGCAAAACATTCGGTTTATCACTTTTTGGTGGGATCTCCCTTAAATTAAAGTAATAAACACTTTCTCTATCCTGAGGTAACTGACTAATTTCAGGAAGCGCCTCGATACGGACTTGACTTGATTTTTCGGGTTCAACTCGCTGCACCGGCGGTAATACAGCAAACGGTGAAGTGATTTTTATCCCTTGAATATTTTCAATCCACCCTTGAGCCAAATAAGGTAGCTGGTTATTTTTATTAGTAATAGTAATTGAAACGCTTTTTTGATCGCCATTAAAAATAACTCGGGTTCTATCTAAAGCAATTGCCGAGAATGCGCTTACGCTAACTAAACTGCTTAATAAAATAGTACTGATATATAAATTAGTTAATTTTTTCATAGCAATCACTCATTTACAGATTATTATCTGCTTCATTACGTTTATTTAATAATGGTTTACAAGGAATAAATAATCCTTGGTTAATTGTTTCTAAATTTTCAGGAAAATTAATTTCACATTGTGCTTCACCACCCCAATGAATAATCATGACTTCATTTGGGTTGATACCACTAACATAGGCATATCCATTATCAGTGACTATTCCCGTTTCTTTTCCTTTCAAATTCGTGATCTGAGCGCCAAATGGCGGTGCAGAACCGTCAGACATACGCATTGAAAGCATCATCTTTTCACCAGACAACACATTAAATTTGCGATAGCCAATCGCACCTTCTGTTAGTGTCGCTTGAACAATAGAATCCGTTACCTCGGCATTATTCGGTAATGCATTTAAATCGACTTTAACTTTACTGCGGTAGTAGCTATTTAAATCAGGGACAACCACTTTACCAAATGCATTTGATGCAATAGGGATCCCTCGGTCTGATACGGGAATTTTAGCCACACCATCGGTGTCAATCAGCAAACGAGTTCCGCCAATATTTGAGACTCGATGAGCATCCGCACCATTTAAAGTCATGGTAAATCCGCCTTGTGCCCCTACCCCAAATGATGTGTAATTATTATGAATATAGCTGGCATTCGCAGTTAACTTAGTATTATCACCATAATGGGTAATATAGGTGCTTGCGGTTCCACCTTTGTTGGTCGAACCTGCACTAACTTGATAATTGGTTCTATCTGACAATTTGTCATAATAGGTTGCTCGATTAACAGTATCATCCCGTGTTGCTTGTAATGAATAACCAATATTTGCACCATTTCCCCAAGGCATTGAAGCTGAGATATACAGGCCATCATCATTTGTTTCGTTATATTTATTGCGATAGGCCGATAACGAAATATTAATATTCTTCAGGCTTCCCCAATCTAAGGTTTTTGTCACCATTAAATTGTAGCGATTACTTTCTGGCTTATCCCAATAGGTTTGGTGCGAGTAGTTTAAATAAGCTGTAATTCTCGATTCTCTAAAGTTTTTATTTAAAGAAATCACATACATTTCTTTATTACTACCTTGACGCTCACCTGAATCTTTAGCCGTTAAAAAATCGGTTACAGTCATAAAACTGCGTTCTGAGAATCGGTAACCTGCGAACTGAACTTGGCTATCATAGTCATCAAAACGTTTTGAATAGTTTATTCGATAAGAATTACCTGTAAGTTTTTTATCATTAGGAATATTTGCAATAGAATGCGTAATATCGAAAGATAAGGCACCAAATGCCAATAAGTCACGACCGACACCCACGTTGAATGCATTATAGTCTTGGCTATTTAATGAACCAGCAAGCAATGACCAACCATTAGTGACACCCCACGACATTTCACCACTCGCAAATGTATCTCCATTGACATGATGATCCATATCTGTTGGGCGACCCATCGCTAGTTTATATCGAATACTACCTGGTCGAGTTAAATAAGGGATATTGGCTGTTTCAACCTGATATTCTTGAACCGAACCATCCTGCTCTTCGATTCGAACATCTAGTTTTCCCGTCGTCGCATCACTTAAATTTTGGATACGGAAAGGACCCGCGGCGACTTGTTCTTGATAAATAATTCGCCCTTGCTGGCTAACAATCACCGTCGCATTTGTCGTCGCAACACCTGTTATTTCAGGTGCATACCCACGTAAATTAGGTGGTAACATTAAGATATCAGAACGTAAGCCAATACCTGTAAATCGAAAACTATCGAATAAATCAGTGTTAAAATAGTCCTCACCCAAGGTCAATTTCGCTTTAATACTGGTTAACGCTTTATAGGCGTATAGTCGGCTCCATTGAAAGTCATGCTCATTTTTACTATTCGAGCCAGTTTCTCGTTGAGTACGCCCCTGCCAATCTCCCCTAAAGCGCCATGCACCAAGGTTCACACCTGCGACACCATTTGCTGTCACATTATAGTTGCTATTATTATCATGAGGCTTATTCACTCTTGCGTTTATATTGTAGTCTAAAATAGCCCCTGAAATTCCTTCATCCCACAGAGAAGGCGGATCCCAGTTAGCTGTTCTATATTCAAGGTAGGCTTGAGGTATACTCAGATACAACGTAGAGTCAGATAAATCCCCTCGAGCTTGAAAACCAGGCAAACTGCGTAAATCAAGACACTCATTATTATGCCACCACGTAATTTGCTTCAACGAACTGGCTGTTAATCCTAGCTGCTGGACTTGTTCTGGTGTGATACAAACGAGGCTATCTTCAGGATCGTTTTCTGGCGCATAGAATGAAAACCGTTGCTCAGGTAAAGTTTCTTTATTTACTTGTACTTTGAGGGGATAAATACCAGGCATAATATAGCCTGCACGTGAGAATTGCTTAATATCAATGTTTTTTTTGTCTTCTAAATCAAATAATGCCGTATTAAATTGTATGGTATCGGCAGCATATAACTGAGCGGATAATGATCCAAATGTAATCATTATCGTTGTCGTTATTATATTTATTTTGTGTTGTTTAAAAAACATAAAAAACATCCCTAAAACACCAATATAATTTCTTAGAATTAATAATAATCGACCTTGAACCTTAATAAGGTTTGGTAATTACCCGCTTTAACAGGATGATAATTGGTGACTAATTGCATTTTATATTTCAGGATCATTGTCCCTGGCGTAATTCCTAATGCAGGTAATGGCTTTCCTGGTGTAATGGAATATCCCGATATATCATGCAATGCCAATTGCACTCCTTTTGCTTCACCCGAGAGTGTGAAGAAATCTCCTTCTGATGGACCATCAAAAGTGACTTCGAGTGAATTCCATTCGTTATTATCTTTCGAATATTTTTCCCAACGACAATCAATGAGCTTAATATTGAATTCTTTTATGGGGCCTTTCCCAACTTCACGAATATAGCTTGTTGGAAGTACCCCCATATTAATGGTCTGATCCCTAGACCCAATATCTATTGCGCAGGCAGTATCGACTATTTCGCCATTCATCGTGACTTTACCCCATCCATGAGATGATGCAGCCATTTGTGGCGAAAGAAATAATGTTAGAAGAAATAGGGAAGATACTTTGCTTCGCAAATAGATAAATCCTTTCACTTTAACCTCTGACTTAATTTGGTGATTAATAGAGGAACACAAAGGTATTCCTCTTAAATTAATCAATTAGTTATAAGTTAAGGTAAAGTTAGTTACGCCTTCGAATTTACCTAATGGAATTTTATCAACCGCAACGTTTGCACCTTGTACATAAGCGCTATAACGTAATGTATTATCACCCGCTTGTAATTGATGTTCTTGAGCTGTTGCAACTCCCATATCTAACGCTGCGCCATTAGTATCCGTTAATTGAATACCCACGTTGCCAGCAATAGTTGGGTCTGTTGCATCTAAGCCTGTTACACCGAGTAATTTAGAATTAAAAGCAGCGCTAGAACCAGAGAATGTGATACTCACTTTATCGTTGTACACTTTATCATCTGCATCTTTCGGGAATACACAATCTTCCAATTCAATATTGAATTGCTTCGCGCTAGAAGTACCGCCATTCGCTAAAACAGAGTTAGCGATTTGGCCTAACCATACTGTTTGGTCAATAGAATCTGAACTAATTGAGCAAGGTGCATCGATGATTTCACCTTTAAATGTGACTTTACCATGCCCTTGATCAGCGAGTGCTGGAGATGCAATAGCGGCAGAAACTAGTGCGGCTAAAAATACTTTTTTCATTTGAACCTCATTTATATATAACAACGTGATGATTACCCAACATGATGTAGGGCATAGTTAGAATTTATTATTTTTAAAATAACTATTTGCTGTATAAAGAATTTAAAATAATTTCTGTTTGTCGATTAAAAATATAATGATAGTTATCCTTTTCATCGGATAAACATTCACTATTGTGAATAAATGAATTAGCACTAGGATTTTTTTCATTTATTTTCAATGATACACTTTCAAAAAATGCACTCGGGCTAATTTCTAGATAAAATAAAATTGAAAATAGCATTCCACAGTTAATGCTACATATTCCTCTTTCATAACGAGATATTTGTTGTTGTGATATCTTTAATTTTTTAGCTAGATCACTACCACTAAGCCCTTTCTCTTTTCTAAGATGCGATAATTCCATGCCAATTTGTTCAGTTAGTATTTTCTGAAAGCTATCTATACTGGTCTTTAATTTATTACTTTTCATATCTCACCAATTAAAGCCTTGTGTAATGTGGCAAAACAATCAGAACCGCTCATAAAGTGAACAATTTTATTTTTTGAAATACAAAAAACGCAACAAAA
>NZ_JAMPQC010000035.1:0-47426 GCF_028482225.1 Providencia sp. PROV130
TTATGTTGCATTACAGATTGATTTTTATAGATATTTTATTTATCCAATTGATTATCATTGATAATTGATTAATTTTTTTGTTATATATTATATTTCTGTATTTTAAAGCATCAATTAAAGGTTTTTAACTCACAAAAACCAAAAATATGAATTTATCATCTAAATGATTTCACTTACATCGTGTCATTTCACAGAGTGGCTTTATTTAGCAATCAAAAATGGACTATTATTGTGAAAAAAATGATTAAAATATGATAACAATTAGTTAACCACGAAAGTGGTTTACTGACACTCTTAATTGGAGTAATTAAATCATGATAATTCAAAAAAAAATGAATAAATAAAATTATTAACTAATTTTATTTTTAAAGGCTGGAAAATAAATTAGTTGAGTATGTTGTTTGTGGCTTTAAAAATAATTATTGCCCTTAATATGCATAAGAATACCTCAGTTTTATCAAATCAATTGCCTAAATAACTGAGGTATTCTTGGTGTTTAGTTCATATTATTATGTTTAGTGCTAGCCTTATGTTGATACAAGTCATTAAATTGCTTATTGATTCAACCAAATACCACTAAACCTTTTTTCATTACTCGCAGTATAAATTACAGTATGGGCGATATTTCGATGCCCTAAATAGTCTTGGATTAATCGTGTATCCCGACCTAAATCAGCTAATGCATAGCCGCATGCATGCCTTAGCATATGAGGATGAAGCTTTACAGGAAGCCCAGCTATTTTTCCATACTGCTCAAATAAACGATAAATTTGATAACGAGAAATTTGGCTTCCCTTTTGTGAAATAAATAGACAATCTGATCCCGCTGTTTTCCAAGAATCTCTTTCAACTAGCCATTTTTCAATCGCATTAAACTCTTCGGGAATTATAGGCTGTACGGTAGACAGCCCTCCTTTTAGTCTCCTAATAAATATCACTTTCTGCACTAAATCAATATCAGCCATTGTGATATGAGTGAGCTCACTAACTCTTAACCCATGCAAAAAGCTCATTAATAACAAGCAATAATCGCGATTAGGATAGCGACCTTGCTTTGTAGCATCCAATAAAGAATTCACCTCTGTACGTGTAATAAATTTACGTTTAGTCATTATGATCTCATCTATACCTCGTTATATTTTGCTATATACCAACGATAAATTAACTAAAAATAATAATTTTTCAGAAAATTAAATATAATATGTCAGAAAGGTCAGTGATGATACCGAAATGCAAGCACTTAATCATAATATCACTAAGGCATAAAAGAACAGAATTGTGAGTGGTTGAGTGATAAGTTGATTTATAAGGTAATTATGTTGTTTTCATTGCATGAATGATGAGCGATAAAGGCGTCCTCACATGGGGTGTCAGTCTATATCCCTTTTCACCCTCTAATACGAAATAGTGTATACTTGCCGACAAGAAATTTATTCACGGTTAATTAAATAATGAAAGAAATTGAAAAAACACAAATTAAGCTTCTTAGCGACCGCTTAGACCTTATTCGTCACCAGATGGCAAGTATGCAACTGACGAGCGATGCAGAAAAATACGCAGAACTCGAAAAAGAAAAAGTGACGTTGGAAACTGAAATTACTCGCCTGAAAGCGGTGCGTAACACAAAGCTCAGCAAAGAAGCACAGAAGTTAGTCGATATGCCATTCAAACGACCCATCACTAAGAAAGAACAAGCCGATCTTGGCAAATTGAAGAAGTCCGTGCGAGGTTTGATAATTGTCCATCCAATGACGGCATTAGGCCGCGAAATGGAACTGGATGTTATGACTGGTTTTTCTAAGGCTGATTTCTAGTTAGGGAATCAACCTAACTAAAACCTGTAATGACTCACTAATACTAAAAGGTTCTTAGTACACTTTTCGTGGTTATGAACCGTTAGTGAGTATGAGTTCCCCCTTGTTTACTACGACCACCTCAGGTACTAAGCTAATTTTAGCAATTTAACTAAAAATAGTGATTCTACTATTTTTCTACTTTCCTATTTTCAACAAACCTTTCAGTGCCGCAATATTCATCCTAGCCCTTTCCGCTTCTTTTAGCTGGCGACGCTTTTGAACAAAAATATCAAACGCTACTTTAGCCTTTTCATCAGCAGATTTTTTGCTGATTCCGCCAGCACCCTGCAAGACATTACGGTCATTGAAACTTAAAAACTGATCCAGCTGAGTATCCCAATCCTGTAAAAAAACCTGCTTACGGCACAGTGCTTGGTCTTCGGCAAAATCGAGCCACATATTGACAATGCGATTTAATTCTTTGAGTTCATTTTCACGTAGATAATTCTTCGCAACCGTCACATCCGTTTTACGCACTTCGCCCGACTTATAAATAGCTAGCAAGCACATTATTTGATGTAAAAACAATGAACTACTATTACCTATATCCATTCTCTGCAAGAAAAATGTTTGTGCATCTTTTCAGTCATCACCCACAATGCTTTATTTAATTTAATATCCCCATCAATACCATTTACTGAACAAGTACGAGCTCACTTACCTTTTGCATTTCGTCCCGATAATCCACCTTTAATTAAGCTCTCCTGCAAACGTTGATATAACCTCGAGATATAACCCCCCTCCATCGGTCATTTTATAGGGGGTTACCATTGGCCTTGAGGCCGCTACCTGGCGGGCGTAAAGCTTCATTGTGGGGGCATCCAAAAAATAGGGAAAAATTATGCCCCCAATTTTGCCCCCAAACAGGGGTAGAAACCAGTAAACAAGGGGAGAATCAGACAGACTTTGAGATGATTAATCTTATTGATTTACAAAGAAAATATAGCTTTTAGAAGAAATTCAGAAACTGCGTTTGGCGGAAGATCACAGGAGTCGAACCTGCCCGGGACTGCTGGCAGCCCCAACTGGATTTGAAATCCAGCCGCCTCACCGGAGACGACGATCTTCCTCTATAGATTGGAAATTGATTATAGACTGAATTCATTATTTTCCAAAGCATTGAAACTACAACTATTGCCTTTATTGATAAAAGCCAACAAAAAACCCATTTATTGATAAGTGTTAATAAGAAAAAACGTTAGATTGATATTGAGGTTTGTACATCTGCCCCCATATACTTTCTTATATTCGCTATGGCGCACTGGTTATATGATCCATAACATTAACCCTATTTGGGTATAAGTTCGCCATTTAACTTTTATTGTCAACACAGTAAGCCTTGGCCTACGAGCACAAGCCTGCAATCACAGGATGTTTTATGACAAATTCATTATTAGCCGATTCCGCACTACCCCGCTTTTCTACAATAGAGCCTGCGGATGTTTTCCCCGCAGTCCAACATGTACTCAATGAATATCGCCAAACAGTAGAAAACCTGCTGAGTGCAACGGATCAATACACTTGGGACAACCTGTGCCAACCTTTAGAAGAAGCCAGTGATAAGCTTTCTCGTGTTTGGTCGCCAGTTAGTCATTTACACTCAGTGAAAAACAGCCCAGAACTGCGCGAAGAGTATGAAAAATGCTTGCCGTTACTGTCTGAATTCAGTACTTGGATGGGGCAACATGAGCCTTTATATCAAGCATATAAGTCATTAAAAGAAGGGGCTGAATTTAATTCCCTTAGCCAAGCTCAACGTAAATCAATCGAAAATACCTTACGTGACTTTGAATTATCCGGCATTGGCTTACCCGTTGAAAAACAGCAACGTTACGGTGAAATCGTCGCACGTTTGTCGGAGATAGCATCTAAATTTAGCAATAACGTTCTTGATGCTACCATGGGTTGGAGTAAGCTCATTAAAGACGAAAATGAATTAGCGGGTATGCCAGAAAGTGCAATTGCTGCAGCAAAAGCCATGGCTGAATCAAAAGGTGAAGAAGGCTACTTACTTACCCTTGATATGCCAAGCTATTTACCTGTTATGACCTATGCTGACAATGCAGAATTACGTCGTGAGATGAGCCATGCATATAGCACCCGTGCGTCTGACCAAGGCCCAAATGCAGGTAAATGGGATAATAGCGAATTAATTGATGAACTAATGGCCTTACGCCACGAATTAGCGCAATTATTAGGTTTTAAAAACTACGCAGAAAAATCCCTAGCGACCAAAATGGCCGAATCGCCAGAGCAAGTGCTGAATTTCCTCAATGACTTAGCCGACCGAGCTCATCAGCAAGGGGAAAATGAACTGGCTGAATTGACCGCTTTTGCTAAAGAGCATTATGGTGTCGATACGCTTGAATCATGGGATTTAGCCTATTACAGCGAAAAACAAAAACAGCATAAATTCTCATTAAATGATGAGCAGTTACGCCCCTATTTCCCTGAACAGCGCGTCCTGAATGGGTTATTCGAGGTTGTTCATCGTATCTATGGTTTAACCGCCAAAGAACGCAATGACGTCGAAACATGGCATAAAGATGTGCGTTTCTTCGAACTCTATGACGAAACCAATACTCTGCGCGGTAGTTTCTACCTTGACCTCTACGCCCGTGAACATAAACGTGGTGGGGCTTGGATGGACGATTGTGTAGGTCGTATGGTGCATAAAGATGGCTCACTACAAAACCCTGTCGCTTACTTAACTTGTAACTTCAACAAGCCACTCGGTGATAAACCTGCACTGTTTACCCATAATGAGGTCACTACCTTATTCCACGAATTTGGTCACGGCTTACATCATATGTTAACGCAAATTGATGTTGCAGATGTTGCAGGGATTAACGGTGTGCCATGGGATGCTGTCGAACTACCAAGTCAATTTATGGAAAATTGGTGCTGGGAGCCCGAAGCCCTCGAATTTATTTCTGGCCATTATGAAACTGGCGAACCATTACCAACAGAAATGCTCAATAGCATGTTAGCGGCGAAGAATTACCAGTCAGCCATGTTTGTTCTGCGTCAGTTGGAATTTGGTCTATTTGACTTCACCTTACACGCTGAATATGACCCAGCAAAAGGTGCGCAAGTCATGCCAACGTTATATGCAATTAAAGATAAAGTCGCAGTGGTTCCTTCACCTACATGGTCGCGCTTCCCACATGCTTTTAGCCATATTTTCGCAGGTGGCTATGCAGCAGGCTATTACAGCTACTTGTGGGCAGATGTGCTCGCGGCAGATGCATACTCACGCTTCAGTGAAGAAGGTATCTTTAATCGTCAAACGGGTCAGTCCTTCCTCGACAATATCTTAAGTCGTGGGGGTTCTGAAGAGCCAATGGCACTGTTTGAACGCTTCCGTGGCCGCAAGCCAGAACTTGATGCGATGTTAAAGAGCTATGGTATCCATGGCTAATGACATTGCGATCCAGTTGATCTGTGAAGAGGGTGCCGATCCCGGCACTCTCTCTCAACTTTCTGAAAAATGGCAGCTTTCTCATACCCCTGATGCCGTTATGGCTGTCGTACTTACGCCTGAAAATTTACAACTGCGTAAGCTAGATGAACCTAAATTAGGAGGAATTTTTGTCGACTTCGTCTCTGGGGCTATGGCCCATCGCCGTAAATTTGGAGGGGGTCGTGGTGAAGCTGTTGCCAAAGCTGTGGGAATCAAAAAAGATTATATTCCCGATGTGATTGATGCCACTGCTGGCCTAGGGCGTGATGCCTTTGTTCTCGCCGCTCTCGGTTGCCATGTCCGCATGTTGGAGCGCCATCCTGTGGTTGCTGCACTATTGGACGATGGCTTACAACGAGGCTATCAAGATGCAGAAATTGGCCCATGGTTACAAGAACGAATGTCATTGATTCATGCATCCAGTATTACAGCACTAAGCGAAATAACCCACGCGCCTGATGTTATCTATCTTGACCCGATGTACCCTCATCGACAAAAAAGTGCTTTAGTGAAGAAAGAAATGCGAGTATTTCAGTCATTGGTGGGAGCAGATGATGATGCAGATTCATTATTAGCCCCTGCGATTGCTTTGGCTAAACGTAGAGTAGTTGTTAAGCGCCCTGACTATGCAGAGCCCCTTGCGGGACAAAAAGCGCCATCAGCGATTACCACTAAAAACCATCGGTTTGATATCTATCCATGCATTAAAGATAACGAATAAACGTAACGGCGAAGGGCGTATGTACAGGTGAATTTATCAGTATGATACAGCCGCCCTTTCGCGTACGTTTTGAGGTCAGAGAATTACAACACACCCTGCCCAAGCATTGCATCAGCGACTTTTACGAAGCCCGCGATATTAGCACCTTGAACATAGTTTGTTTGTTTCTCTTCACCACCGAATTCCACACAATGCTGGTGAATATCCAACATGATATGGTGTAGACGAGCGTCAACTTTTTCAGCTTTCCAACCTAGACGAGCCGCATTTTGAGCCATCTCAAGACCTGACGTTGCCACACCACCTGCATTAGCCGCTTTACCTGGAGCAAACAGCACTCCCGCTTCAAGGAACAGTTCGGTTGCAGGGATCGTCGTTGGCATATTAGCCCCTTCAGCGACCGCTTTAACACCATTTTTGATTAACACTTTTGCTGCATCAACATCCAGCTCATTTTGTGTTGCACATGGCAGAGCAATATCGACAGGCACATTCCATGGTTGCTGGCCCGCTAAGTAAGTTAAGCCAAACTCTTTTGCATATTCTTCAATACGACCATAGTTGTTTTTGATTTCTTCCAAACGTGCAAGTTTTTCTGTTGTAAAACCGTCCTCATCAACCACAGTACCGCTTGAATCAGAAGCTGTAACCACTTTAGCGCCAAGCTCCATACATTTTTCAATGGTGTACTGTGCAACGTTACCTGAACCGGAAACTGCTACACGCATCCCTTCAAAGCCTAGGCCATGGCGTTTTAGCATTGCATTTGTGAAATAAACCAAACCGTAACCAGTTGCTTCAGGGCGAATTAAACTACCACCAAAGGACAATCCTTTACCGGTGAATACACAAGAAGTGTCATTAGACAGTTTTTTCATCATACCTGTCATAAAGCCCACTTCACGACCACCCACACCAATATCTCCCGCAGGGACGTCAGTATTAGAACCAATATGGCGATAAAGTTCTGTCATCAATGCTTGGCAGAAACGCATCACTTCACCATGGCTTTTACCTTTAGGATCAAAGTCAGAGCCACCTTTACCACCACCCATTGGCAATGTGGTCAGGGCATTTTTCAGTGTTTGTTCAAAGCCTAAAAATTTCAGAATGGATAAATTCACAGATGGATGAAAACGCATACCACCTTTGAATGGGCCGATTGCAGAGCTAAATTGTACACGCCATGCACGGTTGACTTGAACTTTACCTTGGTCGTCTACCCAACACACTCGAAATTGAATTACACGTTCAGGTTCAACAAAACGCTCAAGTAATGCTTGGTCACGATACTTCGCATTTTGCTCTAAGAACGGCCAAAGGGAAGTGAATACTTCACGTACCGCTTGTAGAAATTCAGGTTGAGAAGGGTCTCTTTTTTGGACAGACTCCAAGAACGAAGATAGTGATTGTGTCATCTATGTCTTCCTTTTTAACATGTAGTTGTTGTGATGTGCCTCACTCTTTCTTATCATTATTTTTAGGAAATGTGAGGTTGATTTGCGTTTGCCTATTGAATATATCATTAGTTTGTATTCTAAATTCAAGGTTTTTTTTCACTCTATAGCAAAATAAATTGCTTGACCTGCCAATAACTCCCTCAAAATACATATTTTGAAACAAAAAAAACGCCTGCATAAGCAAGCGTTTTTAGTGAATAATATTTCAAATAGCGTGATATGGATTATTCTTCATCATCATTTAGTGGCACAATCAACATATCCACATGGACTGTATTGATTAGCTGGCGAGCAGACGACATCAACTTGCTCCAGAAATCTTGGTGGTGCCCACAGACCACTAAATCCATATTGTATTTTTTAATGGCATCGACCAGTACTTGGCCTAGATCACCGCTACCGCTGAGCGTTTCTTGAATTTCATAACCCGCGCCTGCAGATAAATCCTTCAGAGCATTACGCGTTTCATCAGTAATACGTTGCTGCATGTCACCAAGATTGACATCAATAAGACCGGTATAGAGGTCTGAATAGTTAACATCAACATGGATCATAGATACTTTGGCCCCGTAAGGTTTTGCCATAGAGACAGCCTTATCCAGTAATACTTTACTTTCAGGTGATAAATCTACCGCAACGAGAATATGTTTGTAAGCCATAAGTAAACTCCTTCCGAATGCTGATTATCTGGTGGTTATGCCTTCACCACATCTTTATGAATACTATACCTGCTAATTGTGATTATTAAGTGTTGCTTTGATCACATCTAAGCAGATTAACCTTAAAATCATCACTTCATATAACATTTTATAAAACAATAACATCATTCATTCAATATTAATATATTGCCCTAAAAAATTCGAGTTATGGAGACTCTTTTAGCTTAGGAAAACAACAAAGTTGCACTACAAACTGTGATATTAAAATTCAACTATTCAGGTTTATTTTCTTCAATATAAACAAAAGGTCATCACAAATTTGCACTAACTGCACTTTTTTTAAACAAAAATTTATCCTACAATAAAACAACTGAGTATAAGTATAATTTTTCTGCTGTATTTCCTTTGCGACAATTGCTGTGAGCTTGAGCTAAGTTCTAAGGAGAGGATTATGTTCAGTATGATTGCATTGTTTTGGGCATTATGCATTTTGTGCATCTTAAATATGATGCGGTACTTTTCTTCCGTTCGTGTTCTATTGTCTATTTTAAGGGATTCAGACCCTCTGCTTTATCAATCCGTTGATGGTAATGGTTTTTTTACTACACACGGCCAGCTAAACAAACAACTCCGGTTAGTTCGATACATAAATAACAAACAATACCTTGAACATTATGACCCTGAAGTTATTTTGCGTTGTGAGCGAATCCGTAAGCAATTCATGATGATAAGCAGGCTCAGCATACTTGTTATCGTGAGTCTAGCGTATTTATTGATAACAGGTTAGCTGTGATCTTAACTTTCTAATGAAAAAATAGTGATGGCCTTTCGATCATCACTATTTTGTATATGTAGATTACTGTGTTCATGTAACTGTTAAAGGCTCCATACTCATGTATGAAGCCAAAATTAGCGCGACTAGATAAACAGCAGCGATAGCCAGTATAAACCGCCGGATAATACAATAGACACCGGTAAAGTTAATAACCATGCTAGCGCAATACTTTTAATGGTTTTTGTTTGTACACCACCACCATCGACAACCATCGTACCCGCCACTGCAGAAGATAAAACCTGCGTTGTTGAAACTGGCATACCAGTATAACTTGCCACACCGATAGAGACTGCTGCAGTTACCTGAGCAGATACACCTTGCGCATAAGTCATACCTTTCTTACCAATTTTCTCACCAATGGTCACAGCAACACGCTGCCAACCGAACATGGTGCCTAATGATAATGCTAAAGCAACCGCAATAATGATCCACAGTGGTGCATATTCAACGGTATACAGCAAATCATTACTGAGTTTTTTCAGTAAGCTAGCATCTTTGGAACTTGTTTCTGGTAATTTCGCAACCGCATTCGCAGTATCAGAGATACACATCAGCAAACGGCGTGCGTGGTTACGTTGGTCTGGCGTCAGCTCTTCATAACTTTGAATGCCATCAAGCATCGTTTGAGCTTGATTTAAAATAGCGCCAGTACGTGTGCTATCACAATGGAATTCACCACCGGGTTCATCACTACTTTCTGCAACGGTCGGGGCATTTTCTATTGCATGGTTTAACGCTGGTTTATGTGTTTCATAGTATTGTTGCAGGTGGACAACCGCATCATGTGTTTTTGCGATGTCATAACCGTTAGAATTCATATTCATAACGAAACCTGCTGGAGCAACACCAATTAGCACCAGCATGATAAGACCGATGCCTTTCTGGCCATCGTTCGCACCATGGGAGAAACTCACCCCAACTGCTGACAAAATCAATGCAGTACGAGTCCAGAATGGTGGCTTACGCTTACCATCTTTTTTCTCACGTTCCGCAGGTGTTAAGTGAATACGACGACGTTTCTTTGTGCCACTCCAATAACGGCGCAAAAAGAAAATCATCAAACCAGCAATCACAAAACCGATAGCGGGAGACAAAATTAATGACATGAAAATACTGATCATTTTCGGTATATTCAAGGCATCAACGACAGACGAATCAGTCACAATCGCGTTGGTTAAGCCCACCCCGATTATCGCCCCGATAAGTGTGTGTGAACTGGAAGCAGGAATACCTAAGTACCAAGTTCCAAGGTTCCAAATAATTGCAGCCAAGAGCAATGAGAAAACCATTGCAAGGCCGTGAGCTGAGCTCACATTAAGCAAGAGGTCTGTTGGTAAGAGGTGGACAATGGCATATGCAACGCTCAATCCTCCCAGCAAGACACCAAAAAAGTTAAAAACCCCTGCCACGACAACTGCGAACTGAGCCCGCATTGCTCTGGTATAAATAACCGTTGCTACCGCGTTAGCGGTGTCATGGAAGCCATTTATAGCCTCATAGATCAGCACAAACAACAGTGCCAGAACTAATAATAGACCTGTATGAAATTCTAAACCTGTAAAAAGATGTAGCATAGACGTTAAGCCATTATATGTTGGACATGAACGCGGCGCATTATCAGTGACAAACGCTGGCGGTGGAAGCAAAATCTAACCTTTTTTTGATTTAACTACCCATCAAAAAAGTAGCTCATAGCAATTACTCCATATATTTCAACGAATTATAGCAATCAAACTTATTCTGAATTTTTGAAACTTTTTAACGATATTTCCAGAAAATAATCGTTGTTTGCTTTTTTTAGACGAATTTCTCTAATTATAATACGTCCTGTATAGTTTTCATCAGTTCTTCCTCAAAGCTTTACATTACAATCTCGATGAGATGACGTAAAATATCCCAGTTATCAATGTAATTATGCTTAAAATCAAACATATATAGAGACACTTATTGTGAAAAATTTCGACGTTATTATTTTAGGTGCTGGCGCAGCAGGTTTGTTTTGTGCCTCACACTCTGGCAAACGCGGTTTGAAGACGCTAGTGGTTGATAACGGGAAAAAATTAGGCAGGAAAATATTGATGTCCGGTGGCGGACGCTGCAATTTCACTAATATGTATACAGAGCACAGTAATTACATTTCTACGAACCCGCACTTTTGTAAGTCAGCACTTGCTCGCTATACACAGTGGGATTTTATTGCCTTAGTCGCTAAATATAATATCCCTTATCATGAAAAAACCTTAGGGCAGCTTTTTTGTGATAATAGCGCACAAGATATCGTCGATATGCTGCAAAGTGAGTGTAACCTACCTAATATCACTATTAAGTTACGCAGTGAGGTAACTGCCGTTGACAAAATAGATGAAGGGTTTTTAGTCACGATTAACGGTTCTCAAGTAAGTACCCACTCACTTGTCGTTGCAAGCGGTGGCTTATCGATGCCTGGTTTAGGTGCAACCCCTTTTGGCTATCGACTTGCGGAACAGTTTGGGCATACTATTATTCCAACACGAGCAGCACTGGTGCCCTTCACTTTACATAAACCCCTTTTAGAAACATTACAGGTACTTTCAGGCATCTCTGTCCCTGCAACGGTAACAGCGGCAAGTGGCACCGTATTTAAAGAAAATATTTTATTCACCCATCGGGGGCTTTCTGGTCCAGCCATTTTGCAAATATCCAGCTACTGGAACCCTGGCGAGTACGTGAGTATTAACTTACTTCCAGATATCTCCATCAATGATTTTATCGTTTCAGAAAGACAACAGCACCCAAATCAATCATTGAAAAATACCTTAGCTAAATTATTACCAAAACGGCTAATTGAGGTATTACAAGCCCAAGGACAGATCCCTGAATGTGCGCTAAAACAGCTTAATCACCCTCAAATTGAAGCGTTACACACCACATTACACCAATGGCAGGTACAACCTAATGGAACGGAAGGTTACCGCACAGCTGAAGTAACATTGGGTGGCGTTGATACTCACGAAATATCGTCTAAAACCATGCAGTCGCTTAAAGTGTCTGGTCTGTACTTTATTGGTGAAGTTATGGATGTGACTGGCTGGCTCGGGGGTTATAATTTTCAATGGGCATGGAGTTCCGCGGCAGCATGTGCGGAAAGTTTGCCTCTCCCTTTTGCAGAATAATAGAAAAAAGACTGGAAACATACTCAGTCTTAATCTGACGCTTAACGGAATTATTCCGTTAGGAGTATCCTCCTGTATTGATGTCCAGAAAACCTTAATCCATTGAAAAATAATGGTTAATATTTAATTTCATATAAATCATATAATTGCAGTTTTAATTATAAGATATATTATTTTGGTTAAAAATAATGCTTTACAAACGATAGTGATAACTATTATCATTATCATCACTTCCTCGATAGGGTTACTTAGTCACCCTTTTGCAGGGGGTACGACATTGCTCACATTGCTTCCAGTGTTTACTTTAGCCAGCCTTGCGCTGGCTATTTTTTTATCCACACCACAATTCTCTGCAATCACCGCGTATCTTATTCAAATTTTTTGGATCCTATGGTTAATGGGAGCTACTTTTCTCTGCATATAAATTGGTTAAACTGTCATCAACACATTTAGAGCGAGTTCAACCAAGGTTGAAATCCGTACAGGAGAGAACACGATGATTTATTTACGCAAAGCAAACGAACGTGGTCATGCAAACCATGGATGGCTCGACAGTTGGCATACTTTTTCATTCTCTAGCTACTATGATGAGCAATTTATGGGCTTTTCTGCACTGAGAGTGATTAACGAAGACTTTATTGCTGCGGGCCAAGGGTTTGGAACTCACCCCCATAAAGATATGGAAATATTGACCTATGTGCTCAATGGGACTGTCGAACATAAAGACAGCATGGGCAATATGGAGCAAATCCCTGCGGGTGAATTCCAAATTATGAGTGCGGGTACAGGTATTCGTCATTCTGAATATAACCCAAGCAATGAAGAAGAGCTACACTTGTACCAAATTTGGATCATTCCTGAGAGAACGGGTATTGAGCCACGTTATGAGCAAAAACGGTTCGATTCCAAAGATGGCAAGCAATTGGTGCTATCACCGGATGCACGTGATGGCTCATTAAAAGTTTATCAAGATATGGAACTGTGGCGCTGGGCATTACCTGCAAATGAAACCCACACTCATGCGGTCGCTGATAAGCGAGTTGTATGGATTCAAGTCGTTAAAGGGAATGTGGAAATCAATGGCCAGAAAGCAACCACCAGCGATGGTTTAGCTATTTGGCAAGAAACAGCACTCACCATCAAAGCAAGTGAAGATAGTGAAATCCTGTTGTTTGACTTACCATCCGCAGAATAATCATTTTCACAACAAAAAGGCTCTACATCAGTAGAGCCTTTATTATTTATTGATTCACAAAACTAATTACAGTTTTGGCCCGGCTTTCACCAGTGCAGCACCTGCTGGCGTGTCCGTGTACTTATCAAAGTTATTCACGAAGCGTTCCGCTAAGTCTTGCGCTTTTTCATCCCACTGTGCTTTGTCTGCATAAGTATTACGTGGGTCAAGGATATTGGTGTCCACACCCGGTAATGCTGTTGGGACTTCTAAATCGAACACAGGCAGTTTAATCATGTCCGCTTTTTCGATATCACCACTTAAAATAGCGTCGATGATGGCACGTGTATCTTTGATGGAGATACGTTTGCCTGTACCGTTCCAACCTGTATTCACTAAGTAAGCTTTCGCGCCAGCCGCTTCCATACGTTTAACTAATACTTCAGCGTATTGTGTTGGGTGCAATGATAAGAATGCAGCGCCAAAACATGCAGAGAATGTCGGAGTCGGTTCCGTCACACCACGCTCTGTCCCTGCTAATTTCGCGGTAAAGCCTGACAGGAAGTGGTACTGCGTTTGCTCAGGCGTTAAACGAGAAACAGGTGGCAACACACCAAATGCATCTGCGGTTAAGAAGATAACTTTTGTTGCATGACCCGCTTTAGAAACAGGTTTTACAATGTTATCAATGTGGTAGATTGGATAAGAAACACGGGTGTTTTCCGTTTTTGAACCATCATTGAAATCAACAGTACCATCTGCCAACACCATCACGTTTTCCAATAACGCATCACGTTTGATAGCGCCATAGATGTCTGGCTCAGCTTCTTTAGATAAGTTGATCGTTTTTGCGTAGCAACCGCCTTCAAAGTTGAATACGCCGTCATCATCCCAACCGTGTTCATCGTCACCAATTAACTTACGTTTTGGATCGGTAGAAAGTGTGGTTTTACCTGTTCCAGATAAACCAAAGAAAATGGCGACATCGCCTTTTTCGCCGACGTTAGCAGAACAGTGCATAGATGCAATGCCTTTTAATGGCAGTAGGTAGTTCATCATAGAGAACATACCTTTCTTCATTTCGCCGCCGTACCAAGAGCCACCGATCAGTTGCATGCGCTCTGTTAAGTTGAACGCAACAAAGTTTTCTGAATTCAAACCTTGTGCTTCCCAGTTCGGGTTAGTACATTTCGCGCCGTTCATGACGATGAAATCAGGTTCGAAGCCCACTAGCTCTTCATCTGATGGGCGAATGAACATGTTTTTAACGAAATGTGCCTGCCATGCAACTTCAGTAATGAAACGTACTTTTAGACGAGTGTCGGCGTTCGCACCACAGAATGCATCAATGATAAACAAACGTTTACCAGACAGTTGTTCAGTCACTAAATGTTTGAGATCCGCCCAAACTTCTTGTGACATCGGTTTGTTGTCGTTTTTACCTTTACCTTGGTCTGCCCACCAAACTGTATCGCGAGTCACGTCATCACGTACAATATATTTATCTTTTGGTGAACGACCTGTAAAGATACCTGTATCAACCGCAACAGCACCTAAAGTAGTTACTGTTCCACGCTCATAACCTTCAAGTCCTGGCTTAGTTTCTTCCGTGAATAATAGCTCGTAACTTGGGTTATAAACCACTTCAGCTACATCATGAATACCGTACTTTTCAAGTTCCTTCAGGGTAATGCTTTTAGCGCTCATTATATTGCTCCTGGTAAACATAATTAATCTGCGGATGATCATAATTCTTTACGACTAATTAACAGCGATTGCTATCAAAGAATTGAAAATGTATAATTTTTTTTAATTCATAATGAGACTTAGAGCACGTAATAATGCTTTAAAATTATAAAAAAAGGGTGCAGAATTGCACCCTTGTCACATAATTAGGTTGCTAAATCGTATCAGTGAAGTTGCTGATTTAGCTCATTATTTAACCCTTGAAGATCGGATTCAATAAATACGTAATGTGAGCCACAAAATTCACACTCCATATCAATTTTTCCATCTTTGTGTAAAATATCGATAACATCTTCCTTCGGTAACGTTGCTAATGTACTTTCGCAGCGCTCCCTTGAACAAGTACAACGAAACTCGACAGATTGTGGGTCATATAACGTGACATCTTCTTCATGATAAAGACGATGTAAAACCTCTTTCACATCCAATGTACTCAGCTCTTGACCTTTGATTGTGGCTGTCAGTTGCACTAAGTGGTCAAAGAACTCATGGCTTGTTTCATTTGCTGCTGGTAAAACTTGCAACAACATGCCACCTGCACTTGGTTTCCCATCTACTTCACCCACACGAATGAATAAACGAGTTGGCAATTGCTCTGACTGGCGGAAATAGGCATCAATGCTTTCTTCAATAGAATCTCCTTCGATCGCCACAATTCCTTGATAACGTTCACCTTGATTCGGTGTGATGGTAATCACCATAAAACCATTACCAATCATCTGCTTCAGAGTGCTACCAGCCACAACAGGGCCATCTACACGTGCAACACCGCGCATCTGTTGTAAATTATTACCATTGATAACCGCCAGATTAACCGGCCCATCACCTTGAATTTGGACAGTAATATCACCATCGAACTTCAACGTTGCCGTCAATAAACTGGTAGCAACAAGTAACTCACCTAACAAACCTTTCACCGCTGTTGGGTAGTCATGGTTTTCTAAAATATGTTCAAAGGTTTCATCAACACTGATCATTTCTCCACGAACGGAATGTTGCTCAAATAAAAAACGGTGGAGTAAGTCTTGGTTTGCCATAATATCTCTCTATTGCTCGGGCTGTTGCTCAGGCCGTCATCAAGACGACTCATGAGAATTTGTTTGTTTAAACTTTAATAGAGTACGCCGTTCTTTCTTATCTGGACGTCGCTCTGGATGTGGCATCGTAAGTGCATTCATCTTACGCGCTTGTGCCATTTTCTCTCGTTGCTCAATGCTTTCTACGGTTTCACAGTACAGCAACTGTGCTTCCGGTGCGCCTTTACGCTGGCTGCTAATTTGCATGATTTCAACCGTCCGTTCATCATTACCTTGCCGAAGCTTAACGATTCCGTGCAGCTCAACAATTTTCCCGGGCTTAGTTCTTTGCCCATTATAATGAACTTTACCGCCTTCAATCATTTCACGGGCAATTGCACGCGTTTTATAGAATCGCGCAGCCCACAGCCATTTATCAAGGCGAACAGGTTCTATAGTGGATTGATTCATGGAGCCTCCTCAACATAAGTCTGAATCAAACTAAGAAGAGGCTGCCTCTATTTTCGGGATGATACTATCGACGATAGGAGGGAGAATTAGCCTCAAAGCATTTATCATAATATTCTGTAATATTACGCAAACGCTTTTTATTATTCAAAACACGTAGCACAATCAGCGAACCATTTAACAACGCACATACCAACAGAAACAGGATAAAAAGCGTACTACATATATACTGAGACACCACTTTTGCATTGGGCTCTTCATGCAACACAATTTGCAATGTGCCATTGGCATCTACTGATAAACTCGTAATAACCCCTTCAATATTGAACGGTGTATTGATTAGAAGATTTGATAACCTTTGCAATTCTTGCCAACGCTGTAATGGCGATAGCTCATTAAAAGAGGCTCCTGGTATCGAATCGACTAAAGGCTTATTTTCATCACTAATTAATAAAACACCCCCAGGAGGTGGACTATTAATTTTACGCACTTCTCTGTCTATTTCTGTCTTGATAAAATCATATATGGTGTCTTCCACAATGTTTTCCAAGGCCTCTGCGCTCCCCGCACGTAATAAAACATGAGCCCCTTTTAATTTTCCTGTGGACGCTTTCTTTACTAATGTAGGCCAATCCTCTGTACTTCCTAGGTTAGTCAGCGCATTTTTTAATTTTAAACAGTTATCAGAATTATGGCACAGTTGTTCTGTTCCCATAATAATGGCCGAAAAATCAAAGATGATATTCATCCCTGATTTCATAATATCGCGCTGTAACCTTGGATTAACCCCTACTGAGTTTTTGTCTGGATGTAATTGGCTTTTGACAGTATCAAGCAATGATATTGAGCGTTCGACAACCTCAGATTGAGGTTCAGTCAGTAAACTAACATCATTCCAATAAATACCAGAGCAATCAAACGGTACAAATTGAGCTTGGTTTTCTTTATTCAAATTCGGTGGGCGGTAACACATCCCTTTACCTTGGGCAACTAATGTATCCCCCACTTTAAGCTGACGAGCAACGAGATCATTCGGGTTTTCAACCGTGATTTTCTCTGTACCACCTAACCAAGCAAAACCCAGTTTTATCGGCAGCCCCATCGGTTGATATGCAAATATCAGAGACATCGTTAATAATGCCCCAACTAACATCAATACATTCTTCTTGAACCGTTTGTATGGGTAATAACGTTCTTCTTCATGCAACGAAAGGTATTTACCGAGTTTAACCACCTCACCCGTCGCATAAAAATCAATATTAACGGCTTGGTTTTCTTCGTATTTTAAATAATTTTCCCAATGACTGGGGTAATGCAAATCAATCCCCGCAATAGAGGTATTTGTTGAATATTTTTTATCAAGCTCGCCATAAAGTTCCCAACGCTTTGGCTGACCATGAATACATTGAATATCTTGGTATTTTCGAGGAAACATCCTCGAGCGAAAAAGAACAAGTAACCCAATGACAAACGTAATCATTGAAATCACTAACCCCGATTCCTGTAATAACGGGATTGAAACGAGGGTTAAATAACCAAATAAAAAACTCAGGCAAACGATCGCAGCGCCAAGCCAGCCCGTAGAATGGTGTAATCTATGCTCTTCTATCGTCTCTTTACGAACTTTTAATCGTTCAATGCTATGTTGACCACGTTCTTGAATGGCAGCATCAGGCAATATTGAATCGAGTGGCACGCCAGTTTGCCATTCACTACTAAAATCTTTCAATGAGTGACTATTCATTGAAATAATCAATGGTAAATGATCTGTTTCAACTATCTCCATGACATTTTGGCGCTGCAAAAACGGTTCAAGCTGTGAAGGGAGCTGAACTTCAATGGTATCAATAAAATAACGCCAGCTATTTCCCTGCTCTTGGCGTAAGTTAAAACGCGTTAATGAGTGACAAACTGTTGCAATTGTTGAATTTTTTTTGATTTGCCATGGATGTTGAGAAGAATTTATTGATACAGTAGAGCAATAATTTAAATACTGAGAGATGGTTTGGTAATCTGAATCAATCATTTTTCTAAATGATGGTGACGCTACAGAGGGTATTTGATAGACACCAGAATGCCGCCCCCGCCTAAAGTATAGGAAGGAAGCCATTATAGTCAGGCTAATAACAATTATAGCCGTTATAATGACATGGTTTAGCATTGTTTCCCCAATGAAAAATGAATAAGAAAAGCATATCAACCCTCAGGCTTTCTAAAAATAAGCCAATTCCTATTCTATTTAGGATTTTTATTTTAAATTACAACATCTTGTAAAAAAATATTTTATTTATTTATCCGTGCTATTTTTGAACGACGATTATACTAACAGCATTTTATCGACTCGATAATATCTATCATTTTATTTTGATATAGGTCATAGTTGTACGATGATTTCAAAATACGGGCAGTGCTAAGTAAAACGCGTCTCGTAAATCAATGAAATATGCTTTTAGCAATAGATTTCACTCATCCTGTTCGGAAATCGTTATGACAGAGTTAAAAAAACCTAAAATCTTGAATATTCAAGATGTTGCTCAATCAAAATTATTCAGCATTCAATCAGTTGACCTCGAATTTAGTAATGGCGAAAAACGAGTCTATGAAAGAATGCGGCCCGCAAAACGTGAAGCGGTTCTTATTGTTCCTATCATGGGTGATAACCTCATCCTCATTCGCGAATACGCTGTCGGGATTGAAAGCTATGAATTAGGCTTTCCCAAAGGTGCTATCGACCCCGGTGAAATCGCCATTGAAGCGGCCCAACGTGAACTCAAAGAAGAAATAGGTTATGGCGCTAATCACATTGTTCAGCTTGCCAAGCTTACGATGTCACCATCATACTTCTCGAGCAAAATGAATATTCTTATCGCCCAAGACTTATACAGTGAAAAACTCGAAGGAGATGAGCCTGAACCTCTACAACAAGAGCTATGGCCAATATCTCGAATGATGGAATTACTGGAACACCCTGATTTCAACGAAGCTCGGAATATTAGCGCACTTTTCTATCTAGAACGTTACCTAAAAAGTGGTAAGTAAAAACACCTATTATTGTATCAGCTGCATGTGATTTCCATAACCAATTATTAATATCGGCACATAACCTTCTGATATATTAAATGTCTCTATAGAAAACACCCCATGTTTTTAATCAACAATGGGGTGCTAATTGAGAGAGTTTAGCCAACAATAATTTTAAAATAGCTCTTGGCTAGCCCCACCTTCCGTAGAAATTGTCGTGCCTACCTCTTGTACTGCATGTTCTTTCGGTTCTGTTCCTTCAATAAAATACTCACGACGGGAAGAACCTAACTTGCCTGTCCGGCTATCAATGGATACGGAAATAACCCCTTTAGGTGGCTTCATTGTTTTCACAGGCACTCCATCCAAAATAGACTTCATAAAGTCGTCCCACATTGGCTGTGCGCTTTTAGCCCCCGCTTCACCACGACCTAGAGTACGCCTATTGTCATCGAAACCTATCCATGCTGAAGCAACAACATCTGGACCATAGCCAGAGAACCAAGCATCCTTCGAGCTATTCGTTGTTCCTGTTTTCCCACCAATATCACGCCGACCACCTAAGTCTCTCGCTGCACGCCAACCCGTACCAGACCAACCAGGCTCGCCATAGATATTGGTCATCATCGCATCCCTAATTAAGAATGCGAGTGGGGTATTAATCACATGAGGCGCATATTGGTCACCAGAGTTCCCGTCTAAGTTAGATGCCGTTGTTAATTCCATTGTCGGCTCTTGTATGACAGTATTATCACCCGATTGCGTCACTTCTTCGGTAGATTCATCATCCATACCTTTACTCGCAATAGTACGTTCAGTATCCCCATAAATCACTGGAATATTCGTACAATCAGGGCATGCTATTTTAGGATTGGCTTCAAAAATAACCTCATCATTATGATTTTCGATCTTCGAAATATAATATGGGTCAATCAAATATCCACCATTGACCATGACGGCATATCCACGAACCATTTGCATTGGTGTAAATGATGGCGCACCTAGCGCTAACGCCTCTGTACGGTTAATATTTTCCGCAGGGAAACCAAAGCGAGTTAAATAATCAGCGGCATAGTCCACACCCATGGCTCTCATTGCGCGAACCATCACAACATTTTTTGATTGACCTAAACCTTGACGCAAACGAATAGGCCCATCATATCGAGGAGGTGAATTCTTAGGACGCCAATCAGAACCTGCGCCCGCATCCCAACGACTAATCGGCACATCATTAAGTAATGATGATAATGTCAGGCCTTTATCCATCGCAGCGGTATACAAGAAAGGTTTAATATTCGAACCAACTTGGCGTAATGATTGGGTAACCCGGTTAAACTCACTCATATTGAAGTCAAAACCACCAACAAGCGCAATAATTGCACCGTCATTCGGATTCAAAGCAACAAATGCAGCATTTACATCAGGCACTTGCCCTAACCACCAGTTATCTTTAACTTTTCGAACCCAAATTTGCTCACCCACTTGCATCACTGCATTTACAGCTCTTGGCGCGGCGCCTTGCTGAGTATCTGAAATAAATTTACGTGCCCAACGCACTCCGGTCATCGTAATTGGGATTTGCGAGCCATCAGCTAACATCACTTGTGCTTCTGAAGCCGTTGCAGATGTCACGACGGCTGGCATTAATGGCCCATAAACAGGCATTTTCTTCAATTTTTCAACAATCTGCTCTGCTGTCCAAGCCGCTTCATTTTGTTTCCATAAAACTTCGGCAGGACCGCGATAGCCATGGCGAGTATCGTAGTCGATCAAATTATTACGAACTGCGGTTGTTGCTGCTTCCTGATCTTTGCGGATCACCGTAGTGTAAACCTTATACCCATCGGTATAGGCATCTTCACCATATTTATCAAACAAGGTTTGACGTGCCATCTCGGCTAAATACGGCGCAGAAAAATCGATTTTCGGCGCATGATACGAAGCAACTATTTTTTCATTTTTTGCTTGTTCATACTGGTCTTGAGTAATGTATTTCTCCTCAAACATACGAGAAAGAACCACATTACGACGACTTACCGCACGGTCATAAGAATACAGCGGGTTAAATGTAGAAGGCGCTTTTGGCAAACCCGCAATCATCGCGATTTCACTAAGCGTCAACTCATCCACTGTCTTACCAAAATAAACATACGCAGCCGCCCCGACGCCATAAGCACGGTTACCTAAATAAATTTTATTCAGGTACAGCTCCATAATTTCATCTTTAGTAAAAAGCTGCTCAATGCGAATAGCCAAAAAAGCCTCTTTCACTTTACGCATCAAAGTTTTTTCAGGACTTAAATAAAAGTTTCTCGCGAGCTGCTGAGTAATCGTACTGGCTCCCTGAGAAGCATGACCAGATGAAGCCATGACAGTAACAGCTCGGAAAATACCAATAGGGTCAATCCCATGGTGATCATAAAAACGGCTATCTTCAGTTGCAATAAACGCTTTTATCATTAAAGGAGGAATTTCTGCCAGCGGTAAAGGAATACGACGCTTTTCCCCGTATTGGGCAATCAATTCGTTATCCGCACTGTATACCTGCATTGGAATTTGCAGACGAATGTCTTTCATTGTTGCGACATCGGGTAACTCACCTTCAACATATTTATACATGCCATAAATCGAGGCGGTTCCCAAAAAAATGCAACAGAAAACAAGAATAAAAAAGTATTTTACGAACTTCACCGGAAAATTCCCATGCTCGGCTAACAAGAGGGTTTAGATATCACTAACACACAGTATAAAGCTTATACAGCACAATAGAAAACGTAATTTATTTGTTAATGATAAGGAAATTAACTATGTATACATCAAAATGGAACATTGGAATCGACCTATATCGAGATAGAATACAGCTAGTCGCTGCAAAGCGGCGCAGACAATACTGGCATTTATGCGAATGTTGGCAGCAGCAATTACCATTCGAATTAACGGATAGTTCTAGCCATCAGCAGTATGAAATTTTACTGGATATTTTATTACAATGGCGTCAGAAATTACCTAAAAAGTGTTCAGTATCCTTCGCATTACCTGCCGTTCGTACAATAAAACAACAAATTTCATTACCCAGTGAAATCAAATTGCTACAACCGGAATTAGGGTGGTATTTACAATCTCAAGCTGAAAAACGTTTTTCTATGCACGCCCAAGAGCTGGTCATCGACTATCGCGTCATCAAACAACAAGTTCATTTTAACGCAGCTCGCCAGTCAGATATTACCTTTTGGCAAAATCTATTTGCAGAAAGCGGGTTTAACCTACTTGCTATTGATGTCGCCCCCATAGCTTTACGTTATGTGGCAAGAAATGCGAGTTTACCCGATGAATGTTGGGTCATTCATTACCGACAAGGTGAATGGCTTTGGTCAGGGCCAGTTAGCCAACCAGCGAATTACAACCATTTACAAGATACCGACATACCGACACTTTCCCACTTGCTGCCCTTTCTTGATCAAGACGATACTCCCCCTACTTCGCCTATCTACCTGATTACAGATCATCAACATATTCATCACACCGCTAAGGTTGCTCATCACTGGGAATTACGTCAGGCTTTTCAACAGCATAACATTAAATTACCGCAATTATTGGGGGATTTTGTGATTGCTGCCGGCCTTGCTTTACGTCATGGAGATATTTAACTGATGGAACTATACCAAGTTAATTTTCTCCCTTGGCGCCAACGGCAAATAAAAAAGAAGATACGAGAGTTTTTACTCTTTTGCTTTGTAGTTTGCTGTTCAGTAATTATAGCTTGTATTTTTTTACTTTTATTTCAAAAAATTGAAATAGATGACCTAAAAAATAGAAAGCATAATAGCCAACTGCAATATGAACAGATACAGCAATTAACATTGCAGATCACGGCTCAACAAACACAGCTCAACCGTTTGATGAACAAAAAAAGACAAGTAGATAGCATCATAGAAAATAACCAATTTTTACTTAGGCTATTACAAAATCTTCCAACTATAACCCCACCCAAAAGTTGGCTAACAAATCTACAGTTAATGGATAACAAACTAGAGATCAAAGCTAACAGTTATGATTTTCAAGATATCAATTCACTCGGCGTACAGCTTAAAAGACACCCCGGTTTAAGTGATATTCAATTGAAAAAAATCAGCCGAGTGAATCAATTAAACCGTTTACACCTAACTGCCAAATACCAAGGGGAGCTCGATGAGTGAATCTACACATTCTTTTTGGTACCGCCCTTTTTGGCAACAAACGCTACCGGTTTGGTTCTTCATGGCTCTTTGTATCATTACTGGGTATTTTTTATACTGGAAAGAAAATCAAAATCAGATTATGGAATTAGCTACTGAGAACCTGAGCTTAATTGAAGCAATTGCAAAAGAAACAAAAACTCTTCACCACTCACCTTCGTTGCAACTACTAGAAAAGCAGGCTCAATTGTTAAAGCAATCAATTGATATTAAAGAAGCACCTCTTGAATTACTTACACAGTTAAATACTTTACTTTCTCGTTCTTCAGTCACACTTAATCAATTGCAACCCACAGATATCAATACCTATTTTATGGAGTTCCAAGGCAATTTTGCTGCTATTTATCACGTTATAGAGCAGCTTCTTACTCTTCCTCAAACTCAGAGATGGCATTTCCACGATATAAAAATACATTTAAAACAAGGAATTATCATTACCGCCATCTCATTTTCATTTTTCAATGACACTCTCGCCATCAAGGATGATAACCATAATGAATAACTCACTAACTAACATTCTCATGATAATTATTGGGGGACTCTTCTTTTTGTCTTCATTTTTAGTCTCTGCCGAAGAAATTAGAGATCCTTTTGCACCACTTACCCCACCTTTGGTAATAGAAAATCAGCCCACCTCAGAGATTACAATAGCGCCAATAGCACCAAGTAAAACACTACTAACCGAAAAAATATTTAAATTAGTCTCAGTCAATGCCCAAGAGGTTCGCCTCCTATTAGAACACCCTGATACTTCATTATTATCAACAAATGCATCTATCCATCACGATATCGCAACAAACAGTCTTATTATTAAAGATGTTCCAGATCGGTTAGCACTGATTGATGAATGGATAAAACATAAAGATATACCGAATAAACAAGTGCAAATCACTGCACATATCATTAGTAGCAGCCGAACTGCATTACAAGAATTGGGTTTAGAATGGGGAATGATGGCAGGGGGAAATCTGAGCACTAATCATTTACATCGTTACAACCGTTACTCTTCAATATCCGGGCAATTTTCCTTCAATGTTCTTAGCCTTGGAGAGGGTTTACTTGAAATGAAACTTAAAGCATTAGAAAAAGAAAATTTGCTTTCTATTATTGCGAGTCCTCGTTTAGTTGCTTCACACCAACAACCCGCAAGTATTCAGCAAGGTACAGAGATCCCCTATGTCACCAGTAATGAAAAGAAAACGCACGTACAATTTAAAGACGCTGTACTCGGAATGGATGTCACTCCCGCTATTGTGCGTGATGAAAAAGTTGAGTTAAATCTAAAAATTAGTCATAACTCGCCTGATACTGCACTCACTAGCAGTCAACATCATCACTTGGCCATCAATAAGCAAGAAATCGCAACGACCGTTACTATCAAAAATAATGAAACCCTTATCCTTGGGGGAATTTTTCAACAAAAACAAGAAAAAACAGAGACGGGGTTACCTTTTTTATCTCACATTCCTTTTCTAGGTACATTATTCACAAATACGGCAGAGCATATAGATAAACGTGTCCTTATCGTTTTTATAACACCAAAACTTATCAATATTTAATATAGAAAAAATAACGCATATACTTCAAATAGTTGAATAAGCAATAAGTCAAAGATGACAAAAAAAAATATTTTTTATGCCATAAACCTACCGGATAAATTTGACGCTGACGTCGTTTTAGCATACAAGGTTATCCATTGAGTGTTCTAACTATCCGTAGATTAAAGAACAAGCTGTCAGTCGCTTATAAAACAGCCACAATTAATGTTGCTCTACACTTAACAGAAATAACTTGCTGATACCAATAGCTAGAAACTGTTAAAAACCATGATAAACAAGGTATTAGACAACATAGACGGCTCAAATATAGAAACCTGCAATTTTAAATATGGCACTTTGCTTGCTTAGTGCCATATTTATATAGTTGCAATTCAGGTTGATGTATTGAGATAATTTTCTTATCTGATCTCACATCATCACTTATGAGGTTTCAGTTTAGGTCCCGCCGCTAATCTGATTGGCGGGGCGGGTAATCATTAACGAATAATCGTAGTAATACCAAAAAACATGGCAGAGAAACGCAATATCTTTCTGGTTGGACCAATGGGTGCTGGCAAAAGTACTATTGGCCGTCAGTTGGCTCAACAGCTTAATATGGAGTTTTTCGACTCTGATCACGAGATAGAAAAACGCACTGGCGCAGATGTAGGCTGGGTATTCGACCTTGAAGGTGAAGAAGGCTTTCGCGATCGCGAAGAAAAAATCATCAATGAGCTTACAGAGAAACAAGGCATTGTTTTAGCAACAGGCGGTGGCTCTGTTAAGTCCAAAGAGACCCGTAATCGCCTATCCGCTCGCGGTGTCGTTGTTTATCTTGAGACCACCATTGAGAAACAATTATCTCGTACACAACGTGACAAAAAACGTCCACTATTACAAGTTGACGAACCTGCGCGTGAAGTTCTTGAGAAACTGGCTGACGAACGCAATCCGATGTATGAAGAAATTGCTGATATTACTATTCATACTGATGAGCAAAGCGCTAAAGTTGTTGCCAGCCAAATCATTGAACTATTAGAAAAAAACTAATTATTCATGGTGTTATTTTCAAAAATGAACTTAAGGTAAAGCAAGATGGAAAAAGTCACCGTCACTCTAGACGAACGTAGTTATCCAATCAATATTGCACCCGGCTTATATCAACAAACGGATGCATTTTGGCCATTAACTGCAGGTCAACGAGCAATGGTTGTGACAAATGAAACTCTTGCCCCTATTTATCTCGATAAGATAAAGCATGTTCTTGAATCTTCAGGTGTAAAAGTTGATACCATCATTCTACCAGATGGTGAACAATACAAATCATTATTCATTATGAATGATGTATTTACCGCATTACTTGAAAAACACCATAACCGTGACACCACCCTCATCGCTCTTGGTGGGGGCGTCATTGGCGATTTAACCGGTTTCGCAGCAGCAAGTTATCAGCGTGGAGTGCGTTTTATTCAAGTTCCTACGACCTTATTATCTCAAGTGGACTCTTCTGTCGGTGGTAAAACTGCCGTCAATCATCCATTAGGGAAAAATATGATCGGTGCATTTTATCAACCCGCTTCTGTCGTGATTGATCTCAACTGTTTAAAAACACTTCCCCCAAGAGAACTCGCCTCTGGTTTAGCTGAGGTCATTAAATATGGCATTATCCTCGATAGTGACTTTTTTAGCTGGCTAGAAGATAATATCGATGCTCTCGTCGCTCTTGATGACCAAGCGATGGCTTACTGTATTCGCCGTTGTTGTGAATTAAAAGCACAAATCGTTGCGGCAGACGAAAAAGAAACTAGTGGGTTACGTGCACTATTGAACTTAGGCCATACTTTTGGCCATGCTATCGAGGCGCATATGGGCTATGGCGTCTGGTTACATGGTGAAGCTGTCGCTGCTGGCATGGTTATGGCTGCAAAAACAGCTGAGTTACTTGGTCAATTTACTCCTGAACAAACACAGCGAGTGGTCACACTTTTAGAGCGTGCATCACTTCCCGTCACAGGCCCGTCACAAATGAAGCCCGATGATTATCTCCCACATATGATGCGAGATAAAAAAGTGATGGGTGGAAAACTACATTTAATTTTACCTACCACTATCGGCCATTCGGAAATGCGTTCAGATGTTGATACGCAGACTGTCATTGCGGCAATATCATCCTGTATGTCATAAAACGAAGAAAAACTCGAATTTTTACTGGCGTTTTAAAATGTTACTGGTAGATGTTCGCTAAAGTCGTTAAATTATACGGTATGCCTACGCCTATATACGAAACTCTGAAAAAGCGTATTATCAATACCACTTTGGCTAGCGTGGTATTACGAAAGGATATATGCTTTAAAATAAGCAGTGATGCCCTGCTTGGTCGTTAAGAGGTTGTACTGATAAGAGACATTTTATCTCTACTATAGGCAAATTTTATTCGGGAGAGGAAAATGGACGAATTTAAACCAGATAACCAGCCTCAAGGTCAAAATGATCTTAGGCCAGATACATCGGATAGACCGACTGGGCGCTCACGCCAATCATCATCTGCTGCAAAACCTAAAATTGCACTCTCACGCCAACATATTATGATTGGTGTAGGTGTTCTGGTTCTATTGCTGCTCATTATTGCTATCAGCTCAGCTTTAAAGGCCCCTACAGAGCATGAAAAGCAACAAACAACGGGTACAAATAATTCACAGAATATCGATTTATCAGGCTCCTCATCGTTGACAAATTCACAAGGTCAAACGTTATCAGGGCAACCGCAAGAAATTACTGGTTCACAAATTACACCGACACCAACCCAAGGAGAACCTCAAACTCAACCAAATGGCTTGGGTGAGCGTATCGAAATACCTGGTGATGTCGTTGATGCCTTAAATCAAGGCCAAGTTTCTGTGCCAAATACTAACCAACCACAAAATGCGACACAGCTAACACCACCAACTGTTAAACCTGTCGAACAGCAACCTGTGGTTAAACCAGTCACACCAGAAAAAACACCTGCAAAACCCGTTGAGCAAAAACATCCTGTGCAGACTAAACAGCCAGCGAAACCCGCATCAACAGCAAGTAGCCAAGGTAGTAATATCATGTCTGCGCCAGCAGGTAGCTATACATTACAACTCAGCAGCGCAAGCCGCTCTGATACATTGGAAGCTTTTGCAAAAGAAAACAAACTGGCCAATTACAAAGTCTATAAAACTATACGTAATGGGCAAACCTGGTATGTTCTTATTCATGGAAATTATAGTTCAGTGACCGACGCAAAAAATGCAATAGGAACCTTACCTGCTGCAGTGCAAGCGAAAAAACCGTGGGTTAGAAATATGAAACAAGTCAAACAGGATCAAAAATAACAACGTTTTTCCCCGGGCGCATTATGTTGTCCTGACAGAGTATAGATTTATTACTCTAAACGATTGTAATAATAAAGACGGCATGAAAAAAAAACGCGCTTTTTTAAAATGGGCTGGGGGCAAATACCCCCTTGTGGAAGAAATCAAAAAACACCTTCCACAAGGTGATTGCTTAATTGAGCCTTTTGTTGGTGCTGGGTCAGTGTTTTTAAACACCAGTTATGATTCCTACATACTGGCAGATATCAACAGTGACCTCATCAACCTCTACAATACGGTTAAAGACCGTGCTGATTCTTTTATCGAAGAAGCCCAGCAAATCTTCACACCTGAATATAATACTTCCGAACAATATTATTTAATGCGTGAAGCCTTTAACCAATCAACCGATACTGAGAAACGCAGTATCCTTTTTTTATACTTAAATCGCCACTGCTATAATGGGTTATGCCGTTATAATTCTCGTGGTGAATTTAATGTTCCTTTCGGCCGCTATAAAAAACCCTATTTTCCTAAAGAAGAATTACTGTGGTTTGCTGAAAAATCACAAAATGCGACGTTTATAACTCAGCATTATGGTGAAACCTTGCTCAACGCAAAAGAGGGGGCTGTTGTCTACTGTGACCCACCCTATGCACCTTTATCAGATACCGCTAATTTCACCGCGTATCATACGAATTCATTTAATTCGCTTGAACAACAAAACTTAGCGATTTTGGCACAAAAGTTATCAACAGAAAGCAAAATCCCTGTCTTGATCTCAAATCATGATACGCCGATGACGAGAGAGTGGTATCATCAAGCCCAATTACATATTGTAAAAGTACGTCGCACTATCAGTAGAAATATATTGAACCGGACAAAAGTCAATGAGTTACTGGCATTATATCCGGGTATACCAAATAGCCTTTCTCCTAGAAAGATAGATAAGAAAAAAACGCAGCGCCTTGTACCTAGCGATGAATGGCTCTCAGATAACGATTAATAATCGGAGACAATAATGAAAAACTTTCTCATTGCCCCATCTATTTTATCTGCTGACTTTGCCCGTTTAGGCGAAGATACTGCCAATGTTCTTGCAGCTGGTGCCGATATCGTGCATTTTGATGTTATGGATAACCATTATGTGCCAAACTTAACGTTTGGAGCGCCTATATGTAAAGCACTGCGTGACTACGGAATTACTGCACCTATCGATGTCCATTTAATGGTGAAACCCGTTGACCGCATTATCCCTGACTTTGCTAAGGCCGGTGCAACCCATATTAGTTTCCATCCTGAAGCCAGTGAACACGTTGATCGCTCACTGCAATTAATTCGTGAGCATGGCTGTACTGCAGGGTTAGTATTTAACCCAGCAACCCCACTTAGCTACCTTGATTATGTGATGGATAAAGTCGATATGATCCTACTCATGTCAGTCAATCCAGGTTTTGGTGGCCAATCCTTTATCCCACAAACACTCAATAAATTGCGCCAAGTCCGTAAATTAATTGATGAGAGTGGCTATGATATTCGTTTGGAAGTCGATGGCGGTGTCAAAGTGAACAATATCGCAGAAATCGCAGCAGCAGGTGCGGATACCTTCGTTGCAGGTTCTGCTATTTTTGATCAACCTGACTATAAAACGGTCATCGACGCGATGCGTAACGAATTACAAAAGGTATCTCAATGACTCAAGTTGTATTAGAGAATATCAAAGCGATAGCTTTCGATTTAGACGGCACTCTCGTAGACAGCGCCAGCGGCTTAGCTGACGCTATCGACAACATGCTCAACGAATTGAATTTCCCTCCCGCAGGTAAAGAACGTGTTTCTATTTGGGTCGGCAATGGGGTTGATGTGTTAGTTGAGCGAGCGCTTTCTTGGGCAGGAGCAGAAATCACGCCCGAGCTACAAAAAAGAGCACGAGCCAGTTTTGATAAATTCTATGCAACATCTGTCACCACAGGCAGCCAACTGTTCCCTGAAGTAAAAGACACTTTAGAGCAATTAGCGAAACATGGCCTGCCTATGGGGATTGTAACTAATAAAGCGACCCCATTTATTGCTCCATTATTGAAGAAGTTAGACATTGAACACTACTTTTCTCTGGTATTGGGTAGCGATGATGTCAAAGCTTTAAAACCGCATCCAGCTCCTCTCTACTTAACGATGGGAACATTCGGTTTACGTAAAGAAGAATTGCTTTTTGTCGGCGATTCTCGTAATGATATTATTGCAGCGAAAAGCGCTGAATGCCCGTGTGTCGGTCTGACCTACGGTTATAACTATGGTGAATCTATTGCACTGAGTGAACCGAACTGTGTATTAACGCATTTTTCTGATTTATTACCTGCAATTAGGTTATCTGAAATAAAATAAGCAAGGACATAACTAAATGAGCACTCCCACTGAAAATTTAAAGCAACCCCAAAAACCAATCGTATTCAGCGGCGCACAGCCTTCCGGTGAATTAACCATCGGTAACTATATGGGTGCATTACGTCAGTGGGTACAAATGCAAGATGACTACGATTGCATTTACTGTATCGTTGACCAGCACGCTATCACTGTTCGCCAAGACCCTATCGAGCTGCGTAAAAGAACCCTTGATACACTCGCGCTTTATTTAGCTTGTGGCATTGACCCGAAAAAAAGCACTATTTTTGTTCAGTCCCATGTCCCACAACATGCTCAATTGAGCTGGGCGCTTAACTGTTACACCTATTTCGGTGAGTTGAGCCGTATGACTCAGTTTAAAGATAAATCGGCCCGTCATGCAGAAAATATCAATGCAGGCCTATTTGATTACCCGGTACTAATGGCCGCAGATATTTTGATTTATCAAACGAATCAAGTGCCTGTTGGTATTGACCAGAAACAACACCTTGAATTGAGTCGTGATATTGCTCAACGCTTCAATGCTATTTACGGTGATATTTTCACTGTACCCGATCCATTCATTCCGACAGGTGGTGGTGCCCGTGTTATGGCGCTACAAGATCCAACCAAGAAAATGTCTAAGTCTGATGATAACCGTAACAACGTTATCGCATTATTAGAAGACCCGAAATCTGTCGTGAAAAAAATCAAACGCGCAATGACTGACTCCGAAGAGCCACCGCGTATTCGTTATGATTTAGAAAACAAACCGGGTGTTTCTAACTTATTAGATATCATGTCGGGCGTGACTGGTAAGAAAATCGCAGAACTCGAAGCAGAATTTGAAGGCCAAATGTACGGTCATCTAAAAGGTGCTGTAGCAGAAGCCGTTTCTGGCATGTTAACTACTCTTCAAACTCGCTACCATGAATTCCGTAATGATGAAGCGCTGCTCAACCAAATTATGGATGAAGGTGCAACTAAAGCGGCTGCTCGCGCGCAAGAAACGTTAGATAAAGTTTATGAAGCAATTGGCTTCGTTAAACGCCCGCAGTTGTAATATTCACCACTTAAATTAAGTGTAATGGGGGAAATTCATCCCCCATTAGGCTACTGACAACGTCTATTTCCTCCTGTAATACCCAGCCCATCAATTCAAAATGCCAAATTAATTACCCACAGTAATTAAATGTAATATCGTGTAATTAATCTCTTTTTGCCTTGTGTCTGGAGTTAACTCTAATGTTTATATTAATCGTGAACACACTCAATAACGGAGAATTACCTATGTCATTTTTCAGCAAATTATTTGGGTTAAATCGAGGTTCACGCTATTCCAAACATGGTGGGGCATCCAAGCATGGGGGGTATTCAAATCAAGGACACTCATCCAAACACAGTGACCATAATAATGGGTACTACAACGATAAACAGCAGATCGAGCAGCAATACCGTAACGTGATGCAGTGCCAACAATGTCGCTCAATGATCCGATATGGCGATAAATTCTGTAGTGAGTGCGGTTTACCCGTGTGAAGTAAATAAACAATTCTTATACCCCTAATTGGAGGTGCAAATGTTTATTATTAATGCGCTATGGCTTAATTCATACAAAGAATATATAAAGCAATTTATTACTTCGCCAAGGGAGATGGGGTCGATTATTCCATCATCTAGCTCACTCTGTAATACCATGCTGAGTTATATCGATTGGGGCAAACAAAGTAAATTTGCAGAAATAGGTGCTGGTAATGGCGTAATGACAAAACAAATACTGCAAAAGTCTTCATTAAATACATCATTAGATATTTATGAAGTTAATAATACGTTTATTACACAACTTCAACAGATTAAAGATAACCGAGTTATCGTTTACCCCATTTCGGCTGAATATCTTCAAGATGAGTATGATGTGATTATCTCTGGCATCCCTTTTCTCTCACTAAATAAAAAGATAGGCATGAGAATTCTGAAGAAAGCGAATCAATGCTTAGTTGCCAAGCAAGGGGTTTTTATTTTATTTCAATACACCCAATCCTGCGAAAAGATGTTTTCTCGCTATTTTAATTTTACAAAACAACGTGTCTATCTCAATTTTCCACCCGCTTGGGTTTATGTTTGCTACCCCAAATAAATTTTTCATAAAAAACGGGATAAATTTCCCGTTTTTACCATGCTCAATAACAATCAATTAGATTAATATCACATATGGGTTGGAGCAAATATGCCATCCACCACCTGATTTAATTCTGTAAGTTAAATGTGGGGGGTTATCGCGAATTAACGTTCAGAATCTAATTGCTCATTATTTTTCAGAACTTCTTGCGCTTTACTGTAGCTTTCAATTAATAGTTGATAAGCAGGGAAAATTTGTGTGTAAGCCATTGCCCACTCCGCCGCATCTTCACGGTTCCAAGTCCCTTGTAATTCTGACGCAACAGCCGCAGTATCCATTGGAACGACACCCGCTTGCACCACTCGCGCTAAGGTAATTTCTTGCGCCATTTTGCTGTAGGTGCCTGATGCATCAATGACTACAAATACTTGATAACCATCCATCACCGCACTAATCGCAGGGAAAGCCATACAAACACTGGTAATGGTTCCTGCAATAATTAATTGTTTTTTACCTGTTGCTTTTACCGCTGCCACAAACTCAGGGTTATCCCATGCATTAATTTCGCCACGGCGTGCAATATATTGTGCATGTGGTGCGTTTTGATGAATTTCTGGGATGAGCGGACCATTTGGTCCTTGAGGTACAGAAGCCGTTGTTATTACTGGAATTTTAGCTAGGGAAGCCATTTTAGCCAGAACAGCGGCACGAGCGCGCAATTCCGTCATTGGCATGTCACCTACGGTTTGGAATAAGCCACTCTGGTGATCGATTAATAACATCACCGCATCTTCTGGGTTAATAGCAGGACGTTGACCATTAAAATTAGCTGGGCTACTCATGATGAAACCTCTCAATCGATAAAATATGAAATCTGTTTTTGATTTAAAAATAGAACGATAGCCGCTCCGTTTTCGTGTTATTTAGATTAATTCATCAATTTAAGGCTGAGTAGTCCAGTTTTTGATAAACACTGTTCTATAAATAGAATAATTAGACTTTATTCTATTGTTCTATCACTGCAACAATGAAACCTATTTTTGCCACTACTGCCAAATGATTTGCTCCTTTATTATTCAGTCATCAAAACAATTTTAGGAGCAAAACCATGAAAAAAATTATTGGTATCTATCAATCTCCTCGCAGCCATTGGGTCGGAGACGGCTTTCCTGTCCGTTCAATGTTTAGCTATAACGATCATGGGAAATACCTCAACCCATTCCTTTTGCTCGACAGAGCGGGGCCTTTTGATTTCCCAAGCTCAAATTCAGCAAACAGGGGGGTTGGCGAGCATCCACACCGTGGGTTTGAAACCGTTACAATAGTGTATGATGGCGAAGTGGCTCACCATGACTCTACGGGGGAAGGCGGTGTGATAGGCTCAGGTGATGTTCAATGGATGACTGCGGCATCGGGTATTTTACATCAAGAGTATCAGTCTGACGCCTTCATGAAACAAGGTGGCACTCTTGATATGGTACAACTGTGGGTTAATTTGCCAGCAAAAGACAAATCAGCGGCCCCCGGCTACCAGCTGTTAGAAAGCCATAGTATGCCAAAAGTCGCATTACCCAATGATGCAGGTACACTGCGAGTGATCGCGGGTGACTATTTAGGCAATAAAGGGCCAGCAAAAACCTTTAGTCCATTAGATGTATGGGATTTGCAGCTGAACAAAGGTAAAACGGTAGGTATCCCAACCAAAGCGGGACGCTATGTCGGTTTAGTCATGTTACGTGGTTCAATATTTGTTGATGGTCGTTCCGCTTTAAACGAAGGGGAGCTGATGATCCTCGACGATACAGACAGTAATATTCTGTTAGAAGCCACAGAAGATGCCTTAGTACTGTTGCTCAGTGGTGATCCCATTAACGAGCCGGTTGTTGGTTACGGCCCCTTTGTGATGAATACTATGCAAGAAATCAATGAAGCCGTGAATGATTTCAACAGTGGGAAATTTGGCCGCATTCCTGAAACACAGTAAATGAGAAATATTTCCCTGATAGCCTAATGTGCTATCAGGGAAATTTATTTCACTGACGGCGAAATATTATCTGCTAAATGATTTAATAATAATTGGATTGATGGCAACAACCCTTTGCGTGATGGATATACCGCATGAATGATGTCTTCAGGAAACTGCCATTTCGGTAATATCTCTATCAATTTCCCTGATTCAATATCTTTTTCTACCACACCATAAGGCAACCTTGCGATCCCAACCCCTTTGCATGCCGCATGGTATAGCGTTAAGACATCTGTTGTCGCTAACTTAGGGGTAAAATGCTGCGTAAAGCTAAGATCGTGACTATTTTTGAGGGTCAACGTGTAATTTTGTGAGTGCTCTGTATTCGCTAACATCGGGTAATCCACCAGCTTTTCTGGCTCTGTGAGTTCACCGTGCTCTGCGAATAACTGCGGGCTAGCCACTAAGATACGCCGTGAATATCCAAGTACTTTCATCATTAAGCCAGAATCATCTAATGGCAATGAACGCACGCGAATAGCTAAATCCAACCCTTCACTAATCACATCTACAGGGCGGTTAACTGCTAAAATTTGAACATCAATATCAGGGTACTTTATCATAAAATCTACAAGTAATTCTTTGAGATAGACTTGTAACAGTGCGACTGGACACGATAACTTGATCGTTCCTTTAGGGTGTGACTGAACGGAACAAATCAATTCATGAGCAACTTCAGCTTCATCCACCACATTTTTACACTGCTGATAAAAAACTTGCCCCACTTCCGTGACATGAAACTGGCGAGTAGAACGGTAAATCAATGAAACATTAAGGTTTTTCTCTAAGTCTGCAATACGTCGACTCAATTTAGATTTAGGGATCCCTAGAGCCAAACCCGCTTGTGAAAAGCCACCATATTCCACAACTTTCACAAAATAGTAGAGATCATTTAAATCATATTGCATCTCACCCCCTCAATATTCTTAATCGCAATATCGCCATCTTACTAAAAACCCCAAAAAAGCGCTTTAAAAATGAATTCCGCCAATAAGGCCTGCAAACAAAACAAATAGTCTGGTAAGCAAAACAACTAATTCACGATAACAAAGCGAAATAAATTAAAGTTACCGATTCGCTATGGAGGTTTAGCATGTACCGCGCACTTTGGGAATTACTTCGTCCCTATCGCTTCACACTATTATTTGCACTTATTTTACAAGCCATCGCAGGCCTCTGTTCACTCATTCCATTGATAGCAATTAGCCAAATTGCCAACGCTTCCGTTCATCAATATTATGAATGGGTTGTTATTGCATCCATAGGGGGTGTGAGCTGGCTAATTTGCCAAACTTTTGCTCTGTATTTAACACATCAAACTGATAACCATCTCTGCCACCAACTCAGGCTACAACTTCTGGATAAAGTAGAAAAACTCCCTCTAAACCACTTTGCCCAACATGGTCGAGATGGCTTTTTGCAAATAGCTGATCGTGATGTCCGTTCGCTACATCAATTAACCGCTCATGCCCCCGCAGATATCACAAAATTAATTATCGTCCCAATAACAGCAACTCTCATCCTATTATGGCAAAATACACTACTCACCATTTTTTGCTTGATGCCATTAATCACCTCGGTTTTTTTATTTAAACAAATGCGTTCTATACGTTATCAGGCGCTATATACCTCACGTAACCAGACAATGAGCGCCCTGTATGAACAATATTCTGAACTTGCAGATAACCCGCTACAGGCAAGGCAATATCCCAATCAATCCATTCAAAAAAAAGCATCACAAGCGTTATACCAATTTGAAATCGCCTTTAAGCGATGGATAAGTAAAATAGGCGCCTTGAGCTCACTGACCCAAGTCGGAATCAGCAGCACATTGCTGTCATTATGGGTTATTTTTGGGGTTTCATTACTCTCTGAGCCTGTACCTCTCGCTCAAGTCATTTTATTCATTCTATTAATTAGCAGTATTGCTGCCCCCGTTGCTGCAATGGGGCATGGTGCAGACGCTTTGAACCTTGCTGTTAGCGCATCAGAACGTATTCGCCAACTTCTAGCTGAACCGGATATGCATTACGGAGAAAAGGAAATTACTCCATCCCAAGGTGAGCTCAAACTTGCCCAAGTTGACGTTAGAATAGGTGATAACCCAATATTATCGAATATTAATATCACCGTAGCACCCAACGAATTTATTGCTATTGTCGGAACATCTGGAGCGGGAAAAAGCACCTTAATACAACTTATGGCGCGCTTTTTAGACCCAACAAAGGGAAATGTCCTCTTTAACTCAATTCCATTACCACTGCTATCATTAACTAGTTTGAACCGTACGGTTTCCATCGTCATGCAAAGCACTTCGCCTCTGCCTTGTTCTGTACGTGAAAATCTACGGCTATTTGCCCCAAACGCCACTGAAGATGACATGTACCGTTACCTTGGTGAACTCAATTTATTATCACTGGTAAAACAACAACCTAAAGGGCTGGATGCTGTAATAGAGCAAGATGTAGTGTTATCCGGTGGAGAAGCCCAACGCCTCGCGATTGCACGAGCGTTGCTATCACCAGCGCCTTTATTGCTGCTTGATGAACCAACATCCGCACTTGACCCACAAAATGCACAGCGGGTGCTTAATTTATTGCACAGCGAGCCGCGAACTTGTGTATTCGTTACCCATGACTTAAACAGCTTGAATCTAGCAGACCGCATCTTATTGTTAGACAACGGAAAATTAATCGCACAAGGCTCGCATCAACAACTTTCAATACATTCGGAACCCTATCAGCAACTTTTACGTGCATTGGAGGAGAACTGTGCTTAAACGCTTATTGTACACCGTACGTAATGCTATATTTTGGATGACGCTAAGCGCTATTTTAGAAGGAATTAGCGGGTTATTTTTATTTGTCGTTATTTTAGATTGGCACCTTGATACCTCTATGCCATTAATACTATTCACTCTTTCTAGCTTAACGACACTCGCCGTAACATTTATAGCCACCCAGAAAGGCTATTTTGCAGGGGGATTGGTGATGCGCTATCTTGCTACGGCACTTATTCGCCATCTGCCCCTTTCATTGCAACCCATTTCAAACAGCAACCAATTAATTTCAGGACCTGTATCACAGGTTATGTCTGTCCCCGCACATTTGCTCCATCCTATTATCAGTGGGTTAGTCACGCCCTGTACTATCGTGATTGGCGTGTTAGTCTATCAAGGTACATTTGGCGCTATTTTACTGTTTATACTCCTTTTGTTATTAATCTCTTTACGCTTATCTGCCAGAAAAATTGCCTTTTTTGAACGAGCAGCTCATGAATCAGAACAACAAGCAATGAGTGCACTCAACCAATATGCGCTCCACCAGCCATTGATTCGTCGCTCAAATACCCATTATGAGCAGCTGCATCCCAAATTTGCCTTAGCATCCCAGTATCAAACTCAGAGACAGCTACAACGAAGAAGCTTGCCATTTCACTTATTATTTTCATTGATGGTACAAACCGCGTTTATTACGCTCTTTGGGTTCGGTATTTATTTAGTTGATCATGCAAAGATGCCATTAAATATGTGGCTAGCAGGGTTAGTTTTATTAGCGCGCTTAATTGAACCTATGTGGTTACTTTCTCATTTAGACCAATCAATTAGGCAAATGAAAAAAGCAATTCAACGAATCGAAAAAGCCTTGCAGGCTCCGGTGTTAACATTTCCTTATCGTTCATCAACACCCACTATCGATAGCGTTAGCTGTGAACAGTTATCATTTTACAGTGATAATAAAAAATGCATTTTAAGAAACATAGGTCTTAGCTTTAAGGAACATACGCTTACCGCCATTGTAGGGCCATCCGGAGCAGGAAAAAGTACATTATTAAGCTTACTCGCTCGCTTACAAGACCCAACACATGGCAGTGTGAACTACGGTAATAAAAATATTAAAAACCTATCACAAGAAATATTGTGTGCTCGCCGGGGAGTCTTACTTCAAGATAGCCGTTTATTTTGCGGTAGCGTACGCCAAAATTTGGCACTTGATAATGATAATATTGATGACCGGGCAATCAGTGCATTGCTGACTCAACTTAATTTCACTGCCAATCATACGCTCTTAGAAAAAGAGGTAGGTGCCGGTGGTATGCTACTTTCTGGAGGACAAAGACAACGGCTGTGTATTGCAAGGCTGATTCTACAGCATCCTAATATCATTTTAATGGATGAACCAACAGCAAGCCTTGATAACATCAATACTGCCTCCGTGATTGACCTTATTATTCAAGCAAAACAACAAACACGTATCATCGTCACCCACCAGCCTAATCTAGCCCGACAAGCGGATGAAATTGTGTATATGGAGAAAGGAAAAATTATCGCTCAGGGAACACATCTCGAATTAATGGCGAATATCCCGTGGTACCAACAGTTTATACAACAAACGCCTAAGACATAGGCATTTTCAGTATCGCACGTTATATTGCTAGCAAGCGCTTATGGATAAAAACTCTCTTTGCTATAAGCGCACAATGGCTTTTCACCTGTGATTAACGCTTACCAAACAACCGGTGCTTAAACTCTTCGATGCGGTGGTTATCTAAACGGTTCTGCATGGTTAAGCTCCAACTTGCGGATAACCCTGCGGCACTTAACAGGCGCTGGTATAGTTCCTCATCATAAGGGGCATGAAATGCAATCATAATGGCTTCTTGTACTGAAATATCACTATTGCGGCTCAATAGCGCTAATGGCGAATTTTCACTAACATTGCCTGTTTTAATGACACGGTACAACCAACCACAACGCCCATTGTCTTGCATTATTTGTGCAAAATTTTCAATTCCCGTTAACCCATTGAGCTTATAACAAGGGGAACGGGGTTGAGTGACCTGAATACGCGCATCACCCCATGCAAAAATATCCCCAATAAATACGTTTTCTTCAGTCATACCCAACGTTGATATATTTTCCCCAAATGCAGAGGCAACAAATAAATCGGCTAAATCAGGATATGCATTGACCCAGAAATCATAATGGTCACGTGGATAATGACAAAGTGCTCTATCAGGCCCACCATGGTGGCGTTTTTCAGCTTGTTCATCACCATCAAGCCCCAATTGCCCTAATACCAGTAACCCGTCGGCAGCTTGCTTATGGATAGCGCTGTGCCCACAAGACTGGGTTGCTTGGACTTTACCGATAAAGACTTGGGGATAATATGACATGAACAGTGCTCTCCACTTAGCAAAGTAATAGAACTTCCATCATAAAGAATGCCAGTAGAGATAACAATCAGATGGGCTACAAAATAAAAAAGCGCAGCATTAATGCTGCGCTTATGGCAAATAAATTATCTTATAAAATTATTTAGCTTTTGCTGCAAAACGTGCCGCTGCTTCATCCCAGTTCACAACTGACCAGAATGCTTTAATATAATCAGGGCGGCGGTTTTGGAATTTCAGGTAATAAGCGTGTTCCCACACGTCTAAACCGATAATTGGGTAACCAGATACGCCTGAAATAGCCTCACCCATTAATGGGCTGTCTTGGTTAGCAGTTGAAACGACAGCTAATTTACCGTCATCTTTCAGAACCAGCCATGCCCAGCCAGAACCGAAACGTGTTGCAGCTGCTTTTTCAAACAGTTCTTTAAATGCATCAACGCTACCGAAATCACGCTCAATCGCAGCTTTCAGTTCGCCTTTTAATTCAGTACCTAATTTCAAACCTTTCCAGAACAGACTATGGTTTGAGTGGCCACCTGCGTTGTTACGAACAAACGTACGTTGATCAGCTGGGATTTGGTCCAATTTTTGAATCAAAACATCGATATCTAAACCCGCTAATTCAGGCAGTTTTTCTAACGCTGTATTGGTGTTAGTCACATAGGTTTGATGGTGCTTAGTATGGTGGATTTCCATGGTTTGCTTGTCAAAGTGTGGTTCCAGCGCATCATAAGCATAAGGTAAAGCAGGTAATGTATAACTCATATTATTGTCTCCAGTGACGTAAATACCGCTATGTTTCTCATTTTTACCACAAGGCTCATAGGGTAAACACTTGCGTAACTTCGCACCTTGTGAATTACTATCTATTATAGTTATTTTACTGTTAATGAAAATCATTATCAAACCCATAGTAAATATATGGATATTTATATTCGCTATGAGAACTCCTTTATTCAGTAACTAATACCAATAACCCCATCGTTTATTTTTCTTTAAATCTACCTTTTATTATATTTTTAGCTTTATATTTCAATTTGATATTTAGCATCAAATGATAATCCTGCAAATCTCATTACAATTAATACGTGATCTTCCGCGCAAAAGAAAAACAAATTTAAAAATCGTGCTTTAGTTAACCATTTTTTGACATAGTATTAACATCTGCAAGGAGATAATAATATGACTCAAATAACTAAACATCCCGTTCCTGCTGAAATTGCAAAAAATGCCCTGATAAACGAACAACAGTATAACGATGAGTACCAACGCTCGATTCAAGACCCTGAAGGATTTTGGGGCGAAAAAGGAAAAATCGTTGATTGGATTAAACCGTATACACGTGTCAAGAACACCTCTTTTGACCCCGGCCATATTGATATCCGCTGGTTTGAAGATGGTACATTAAATTTAAGTGCAAACTGTTTGGACCGCCATCTGGCTGAAAAAGGCGACCAAACTGCGATTATTTGGGAAGGCGATGACCCCTCATCGTCAAAAAATGTCACTTACCGCGAACTGCACCATGATGTTTGTCAGTTTGCTAATGTTTTGAAACAACAAGGTATTCGTAAAGGCGATGTTGTCGCCATTTACATGCCGATGGTTGTTGAAGCTGCTGTCGCGATGCTGGCTTGTGCTCGTATTGGAGCGATACATACAGTCATTTTTGCTGGTTTCTCCCCTGAGGCGGTCTCTGGTCGCGTTATTGACTGCAAAGCGAAGCTAATCATCACTGCAGATGAAGGCTTACGAGCGGGTCGTGCAATTCCATTAAAGAAAAATGTGGATGACGCACTCGCTAACCCGCAAGTCACTACGGTTTCTAATGTGATTGTTTACCAACGCACAGGCAACGCACCGAGCTGGGTAGAAGGCCGTGATCTCTGGTGGCACGACGTCATCAAAGGGGTCAGTGCAGATTGCCCTCCAGAAGAAATTAACGCAGAAGACCCGCTATTCATCTTATATACCTCTGGTTCTACAGGTAAGCCGAAAGGCGTTCTGCATAGCACTGGCGGTTATTTAGTCTATGCCACACTGACATTTAAATACACCTTCGACTACCATCCAGGTGAGGTCTATTGGTGTACTGCAGATGTGGGCTGGGTTACAGGCCATAGCTATTTGTTATATGGGCCATTATCCAATGGTGCTAAAACATTAATGTTCGAAGGGGTACCTAATTACCCAGCAGTTAACCGAATGAGCCAAGTGGTTGATAAACACCAAGTCAATATCCTTTATACTGCTCCAACTGCTATCCGTGCATTAATGGCCGAAGGAGATAAAGCCATTGAAGGTACAGATCGCAGCTCATTACGAATTCTCGGTTCAGTGGGGGAACCCATTAATCCTGAAGCTTGGGAGTGGTTCTACAAAAAAATTGGTAATAGCCGCTGCCCAGTAGTTGATACATGGTGGCAAACCGAAACAGGTGGTTTTATGATCACACCACTTCCAGGGGCAACCATGTTAAAGCCAGGGTCTGCAACATTGCCATTCTTTGGTGTTCGCCCTGCATTAGTCGATAACCTTGGTGAACCTATCGAAGGCGCCACAGAAGGTAACTTAGTGATTGTTGATTCATGGCCGGGCCAAGCCCGAACCTTATTTGGCGATCACGAACGCTTCGAGCAAACCTATTTCTCAACCTTTAAAGGCATGTACTTTAGTGGTGATGGTGCTCGTCGTGATGAAGATGGTTATTACTGGATCACAGGCCGTGTTGACGATGTACTGAATATTTCGGGCCACCGTTTAGGTACCGCAGAAATAGAATCAGCACTCGTTGCACATCCGAAAGTGGCTGAAGCTGCCGTGGTCGGTATTCCTCATAATATTAAAGGCCAAGCAATCTATGCTTATGTCACATTAATATCTGGGGTTGAGCCATCACCAGAGCTATACACCGAAGTTCGCAACTGGGTTCGTAAGGAAATCGGCCCTATTGCCACCCCGGATGTACTTCACTGGACGGATTCACTACCCAAAACCCGTTCCGGTAAAATCATGCGTCGCATCCTACGAAAAATTGCATCAGGAGACACCAGTAATTTCGGAGATACCTCCACGCTGGCCGACCCTGGTGTTGTCGAAAAACTACTCGAAGAAAAACAGTCTATGAGTATGTCATAACGCCAAAAGGCCAACTCATAGAGGCGGCCTTACATACATCCCAACAAGATGGTTTACTCTAAATAATTCGAGGGGTAGCTAGGCGACAAGCGAACGAAGCACGAGGGGCATACATAAGTATGTAACTCGTGTGAGTGAGTGTAGTCAACAAAGCTGCAATTTGAAGTATAACGAGTATAACAGAGGAGAACTCTGATGAATGCTACTGCTTACGAAAAGGTAGAGGATAACCCTCGCTTTAAAGAACTGGTTAGAAAACGTAGTCGCTTTTCATGGTTGTTATCAATAATAACGCTCGTGCTGTATGTTGGTTTTATTTTTCTTATCGCTTTTGACCCAAGCTGGCTTGGAACACCAATATCCGAAGGTTCATATATCACAAGAGGAATCCCTGTTGGTGTAGGGCTGATCGTCATTTCATTTGTACTAACGGGGCTTTACGTTATCCGAGCTAACGGTGAATACGACCGTTTAACGGCAGAAATTTTAAAAGAGGTAGAAAAATGAAAATATTGCTCTCACTCATTCTCTTTTTTACCTCCTCAATGGCGTTTTCCGATGCATTGACAGGGGATGTTGAACGCCAGCCTGTGAATATTCAGGCGATTGTGATGTTCTTACTGTTTGTCGGCTTTACCTTATATATAACTTACTGGGCGTCAAAAAGAACGCGTTCTCGCTCTGATTACTATACTGCAGGCGGGAAAATTACCGGTTTCCAAAACGGGATGGCTATCGCTGGCGACTTTATGTCTGCAGCCTCCTTTTTAGGGATCTCCGCCCTAGTTTATACTTCTGGCTACGATGGCCTGATTTACTCGATTGGCTTCTTAATTGGCTGGCCGATCATTCTATTCTTAATTGCCGAGCGCTTACGTAATTTAGGTCGTTATACCTTCGCTGATGTCGCTTCTTATCGATTAAAACAAAGACCAATTCGTATTCTATCTGCGGTTGGCTCTCTGGTTGTTGTTGCACTGTATCTTATTGCTCAAATGGTTGGTGCGGGTAAATTAATTGAATTGTTATTTGGTCTCAATTACCACGTCGCGGTTGTTATTGTGGGTATATTGATGGTGCTATATGTCCTATTTGGTGGAATGTTAGCCACTACTTGGGTTCAAATTATTAAAGCCATCTTGTTATTAGCTGGTGCAACATTCATGGCTGTTATGGTTATGAAGCATGTTGGCTTTAACTTTAATACCTTATTTAAAGAAGCCGTAGAAGTTCATAAAAATGGTATTGCTATCATGAGTCCTGGAGGGCTGGTTTCCGACCCGATATCCGCCTTATCCCTTGGCTTAGCATTAATGTTTGGTACAGCTGGCCTTCCTCACATTATTATGCGATTCTTCACCGTTAGTGACGCTAAAGAAGCACGTAAAAGTGTGTTCTATGCCACTGGATTTATCGGTTACTTTTACATCTTAACCTTTATTATTGGTTTTGGTGCTATCGTTCTTGTAAGTTCCAATCCTGCATTTAAAGATGCTGCTGGGGCATTAATTGGTGGCACCAATATGGCCGCAGTACATCTTGCTGATGCAGTTGGTGGTAATTTCTTCTTAGGCTTTATTTCTGCAGTTGCATTCGCCACCATCCTTGCTGTTGTTGCTGGTTTAACCTTAGCAGGTGCCTCCGCGGTTTCTCATGACCTATATGCGATGGCAATGAAAAATGGTAAAGCTGATGAAAAAGATGAATTACGCGTATCTAAAATTACCGTTGTTATCTTAGGTTTTGTTGCCATCGGGTTGGGCATTCTGTTTGAAAAACAAAACATTGCCTTCATGGTCGGTTTAGCTTTCTCAATTGCAGCAAGTTGTAATTTCCCAATCATTCTACTCTCAATGTACTGGCGCAAACTGACCACTCGTGGAGCATTGGCAGGGGGTTGGTTCGGTTTAATTACCGCCGTTGTCTTAATGATTTTAGGGCCAACTATCTGGGTTAGTATTCTTCATCATGAAAAACCAATCTATCCTTATGAATATCCAGCAATCTTTTCCATGGCCGTGGCATTTATTGCTTCATGGTTATTCTCTGTAACAGATAATTCAGAACAAGGGAAAATGGAAAGGGAGCGCTTTAAAGAACAATTTATTCGTTCACAGATTGGGCTTGGTATTGAACAAGGAAAATCGCATTAACGTCGATCGCTCATAATTATATAGAATAAAAAACGGCTATTTATGCCGTTTTTTTTATTCTATATAACGTAAATAATTAAATAACAATGAATAACAATGAATAACAATGAATAACAATTATATATCAAATAGTTAAGAGGGATAAAAAACCCTATTGGTATCAAATGCGGACTAAATATCACATCAGATACGTTGCTGAAATTAATAAAGAAATTAAATCCTAGTCAAGAGAAAGGAAAAATAGTTCTCATCATTAGAATGGGAGCAGGGGTTATTAAACAAAAGCTCCCTGCTCTCATAAAATCAATTCAGTCCAGTAGAGAGCCTGTCATTTTGATGATTGACCCTATGCATGGTAATACTAAAAATGCCAAAGAAGGATATAAAACACGCTATTTTACGGATATTACTGATGAAATGATTCAGTTCATTCATATATTAAAGGAAGCAGGAGTACATCCAGGAGGTGTCTACTTAGAAATGACAGGACTAGATGTTACTGAGTGCACTGGGGGTATTCCTGAGATCAGCGAAGAAGATATTAGTTATAAGTATAAGTCATTATGTGACCCTAGACTCAACAGAATGCAATCTCTCGAAGTTGCATACCTTCTAGGTAAAAACTGGAATTAGTTATTTTTATTAACCTAGCCCTCAATGTGGGGCTAGCCTTTGCAATAGATAAAAAAATCCCCCAACTAACTAAAAGTAGCCGAGGGATATGCAAACATTTATTAGATTATTAGTGTGTGCTAATTTGCATAGTGCAGTCTTTCTCTACTAGCCCAATCTTCAACAAGTGAATAAGTACTTGATGGGTTTGCCTTTCTCTCTTCTTGAAGGCTCTTAAACTCTGCTTTATTTTTTGGCGTATAACACATCAATAATTGGTCTAATACAATATGCTTCTCAGCAAATTTAGAATCCATTTTTAGACGCTTATACAATGTGTATGTGATGATAGCACTAACCGCCAACATGGAGATCACAGCGACAAAGCTGTAATCTATTCCAAAATAAATTCTTGCTGTATTTAATAGTAAAAATGGTACAAAAAACATCACAAGTATAGAAAGAATAATTGCACCATCTTGCCCATTGTTAAATTCGTTTTCTTTCTGCTTATTTACAGAAAGAATTTGATCAAAAATCTTATGATTAGCGCTTTTTGCCTTTTTCATGTTACCCACCTTTGATACACAAATCATATTTACATGAAATACAGTCAGTTAATAATTACAGCTTATGTTATTAACGACACCTTGGACTGTGTTCTTTCCATTGAAAATTCTATTTATAAACAAATTTTATATCTAATGTAATATCTTAAGTTGATTTACTCATTATAAGTACAATAAAATAAAACATCAATTTAACAATTTTTATATATAAAAATAACCATTCGAATGAATTTTAGACGAAATTTTAAAATGGTGATAAACTACTTTTTTATCAGAAAAAATAGCTTATAACACCTTATCTATTGATATTATTAATATTTAAATGATAAACACATACTGTTTGTACAGCCAAATTAACACCATAAAAACCATAAAATAGAAAAAACCCAAACAAGCAAAGTAGAGTAAATCGATGAACTAATCTTACTAATTCATTATTTATTTTAATAGATTATAATTTATCTATCGGTAGGGTGTATAAATGAATTCATTTATACCTATTTAAGAGATGATGGTTCAAGCTAACCTTCGCTGCTTAATTTTCTTTTTTAAGTGAACTGTTACTTATTT
>NZ_JAMPQC010000036.1:0-58395 GCF_028482225.1 Providencia sp. PROV130
GCTCTTTCTGAATAAGAAAGAACCACTTAGTAAAAAAGGGCGTCTAATAGACGTCCTTTTTATACATTGCAAAATTCAGACGTTGCAAAATTAAGAACCTATCTCATCAATCATTTCGATAATTATTGGTGAGATAGGCTCTGAAACAACGAATTGATAACTGTGCGGACTCCTTTGCGCAGTTATATGAGATTTATTAAGGTTTTGCTCAGAAGATATGGTATATTTTACCGCTGCCACAAAAAGAATGTCATTTTCTTATTTGTGTAGTCAAAAAATTTACTGAGCATGCTGAAATTCCTGCAAAATGGAATAGCACTTGTGAAATGGGTAGCACTTGTAAAGTGATAGTACTGACGTACAAGTAGTACTTGCGAAATAAAATGTTACTGCAATTTGTTATATTTGCAGAACGAATAACGCTAATTACCTCCATTAACAAGGCTAATTACTTTTAGATCGCAGGTAATGTTATTGATATCCCTATTCAATTTTGCAGGCTTAGTTTGTAGTAATTGAGGGATATGTTGGCATATTCTATTGGTTTGGCTTGATTGTTTTACCTTTGTAAACAAGCAGGCTATGTACATACTTCATGGTAACAGGTTGAATTATGAGTGCGAATAGCGAAGCTCAAGGAAGTGGACGCAGTGCAGACATCTTCAAGTGGGTCATTGTCTGTGCCTTATTAATAATTGCTATTGTTGGTAATTATTACTTCCGTCAATATAATCTCGCGCTGCGTGCATTTGCAGTTGTGGCTGTTGTCGCTATTGCAGGTGCTGTCGCTTTATGGACTACAAAAGGTAAAGCAACACTGGCGTTTGCACGCGAAGCTCGCGTCGAGATGAGAAAAGTCATTTGGCCTACTCGCCAGGAAACATTACAAACTACTTTAATTGTTGCTGCAGTAACGGCTGTAATGTCTTTAATACTGTGGGGACTAGATGGTATCCTGGTGCGTTTAGTTTCATTTATTACAAGCCTGAGGTTATTCTAAATGTCCGATTCACCTAAAAAGCGCTGGTATGTCATTCAGGCATTCTCTGGTTTTGAAGGTCGCGTAGCACAATCTTTACGTGAACATATCAAATTACATGCTATGGAAGATTCTTTTGGCGAAGTTATGGTTCCAACAGAAGAAGTTGTTGAAATCCGTAGCGGTCAGCGCCGTAAGAGTGAACGTAAATTCTTCCCAGGCTATGTCTTGGTCCAAATGGTCATGAACGATGACTCTTGGCACTTAGTGCGTAGTGTACCGCGTGTAATGGGGTTCATTGGCGGAACGTCAGATCGTCCAGCGCCAATTAGCGATAAAGAAGTTGACGCTATCATGAACCGCTTACAACAAGTTGGTGATAAACCACGTCCGAAAACACTGTTTGAACCAGGTGAAATGGTTCGTGTTAGCGAAGGTCCATTTGCTGACTTTAACGGTGTTGTTGAAGAAATTGATTATGAAAAGAGCCGCTTAAAAGTCTCTGTTTCTATCTTCGGTCGTGCAACTCCAGTCGAATTGGATTTTGGTCAGGTAGAAAAAGCCTAATCTAAGCGACAAAACTGACTTGCAAAAGGCGTGAAATTTGACTACAATTTCGCGCCTTTTGTTTTTATGTTCGGCGTAAATTAATGTGCGGGACATGTTTAATGTAACGGGGAGCCTTGCAAACTGTAAGGCGCTATCACCCATCTAGAGGAAATATCATGGCTAAGAAAGTTCAAGCCTACGTTAAGCTGCAAGTTGCAGCTGGTATGGCGAACCCAAGTCCACCAGTTGGTCCAGCTCTGGGTCAACAAGGTGTTAACATCATGGAATTCTGTAAAGCGTTCAACGCAAAAACAGACAGCCTGGAAAAAGGTTTACCAATTCCTGTTGTTATTACTGTTTATGCAGACCGTTCTTTCACTTTCGTTACCAAAACTCCACCTGCAGCAGTTCTGCTGAAAAAAGCAGCTGGCGTTAAGTCTGGTTCAGGCAAGCCTAACAAAGAGAAAGTTGGTAAAGTGACCTCTGCTCAGATTCGCGAAATCGCTGAAACTAAAGCTGCGGACATGACTGGTGCTGATGTTGACGCAATGATGCGTTCAATTGAAGGTACTGCTCGTTCCATGGGCCTGGTAGTGGAGGACTAAGACAATGGCTAAACTGACTAAGCGCATGCGCAATATCCGTGAAAAAGTTGATGCAACTAAACAGTATGATATCAACGAAGCCGTTGCACTGCTGAAAGAATTAGCAACTGCTAAATTCGTAGAAAGCGTTGACGTAGCTATCAACCTGGGCATCGATGCTCGTAAATCTGACCAAAACGTTCGCGGTGCAACTGTACTGCCACACGGTACTGGCCGTTCAGTTCGCGTTGCTGTGTTCGCACAAGGCGCAAACGCTGAAGCTGCTAAAGCTGCAGGTGCTGAACTGGTAGGTATGGAAGATCTGGCTGATAAAATCAAAGCAGGTGAAATGGACTTTGACGTTGTTATTGCTTCTCCAGATGCAATGCGCGTTGTTGGCCAATTAGGTCAAGTTCTTGGCCCACGTGGTCTGATGCCAAACCCGAAAGTTGGCACTGTAACTCCAAACGTTGCTGAAGCAGTTAACAATGCTAAAGCAGGTCAGGTTCGTTACCGTAATGACAAAAACGGAATCATCCACACCACTATCGGTAAAGTTGATTTCGACACTAACAATCTGAAAGAAAACTTAGAAGCACTGCTGATCGCGCTGAAAAAAGCAAAACCAGCTTCTGCTAAAGGTGTTTTCATCAAGAAAGTTAGCCTGTCTACCACTATGGGTGCAGGTGTTGCTGTTGACCAATCTGGTCTGTCAGCGACAGTTTAATTGCTATAGCCCTGGCTAATTGGTAATTAGGCTTTACCTTTGCGTCAAATTTGTATAAAATTTGACGCCTTGAGTTTGTTGGGTATAGCGATATGCTCAACAAACCACAAATTTCGGTATGGAGTCTGGCCTTTCCAGACCCCGTCCAAGACCGCAGGTGTGGTTATATTAGCTACTTAATTTACCTGCGTAGACGGTGACAGAGATACCTAGAATTTTATTCTGGATTCTATTCTGCTCACCGTGTTTTAGCGCTCAAGTACATGTTGTACCTGAGTGATGTGAGTCCCGGGGTTTTCCCGGTTAATCCAGGAGCAAGAAGCTAATGGCACTAAATCTTCAAGACAAACAAGCGATTGTTGCTGAAGTCAGCGAAGTAGCCAAAGGCGCGCTTTCTGCAGTTGTTGCCGATTCACGCGGCGTAACTGTAGCAAAAATGACTGAACTGCGTAAAGCAGGTCGCGAAGCTGGCGTTTATATCCGTGTTGTTCGTAACACACTGATCCGCCGTGCTGTTGAAGGTACTTCTTATGACGTACTGAAAGACGTGTTTGTCGGTCCAACCTTAATTGCTTTCTCTAACGAACACCCGGGCGCTGGCGCTCGTCTGTTCAAAGAGTTCGCGAAAGCGAATCCAGCATTTGAGATTAAAGCTGCGGCCTTTGAAGGTGAGTTAATCCAAGCGAAAGATATCGATCGTCTGGCAACTCTCCCAACTTACGATGAAGCAATCGCACGCCTGATGGCAACCATGAAAGAAGCCGCTGCCGGCAAATTGGTTCGTACTCTGGCTGCTCTGCGCGATCAGAAAGAAGCTGCATAAGCCCTTTCCTTCGTTGCTTTTTAACGTATAAACTATTTCTGAATTTTAGGAACACTTGTTATGTCTATCACTAAAGACCAAATCCTTGATGCAGTTGCAGAAATGTCTGTAATGGACGTTGTTGAACTGATTACTATGATGGAAGAAAAATTCGGCGTTTCTGCTGCTGCAGCTGTTGCTGTTGCTGCGGGTCCTGCTGAAGCTGCTGAAGAAAAAACTGAATTCGACGTTGTTCTGTCTGCTATCGGCGGTAACAAAGTTGCAGTTATCAAAGCAGTTCGTGGCGCAACCGGTCTTGGCCTGAAAGAAGCTAAAGACATGGTAGAGTCAGCTCCAGCGACTATCAAAGAAGCTGCAAGCAAAGACGAAGCTGAAACTCTGAAGAAAGCTCTTGAAGAAGCAGGCGCTTCTGTTGAACTTAAATAAGTTCAATTTCAAGAACGCAGCCTGATCTAATTAGGCTGACGGCTGGTGATTTTTTAATCACCAGCCTTTTTGCGCTGTAAAGCGTGATGGGTGTTAACAGCTTTTCACGCAGTTTTAATGTTAACAACAACCCTCCAATACTTCTTTCTATTGACGACTTAATATACTGTATTGTTAGCTACGACCCACTCGGGTAGCTCGGTAGCCATGGCAACACAATGAAATGATTTAAGAGTAATAGCAATGAGTATTAAGGAAAGTATTCATTTTCCGTTTCTTATAAAAAACGCGTTGCGGTTCAGTCTCTTACACTAAGAGCTAACTACTTGGGTCACTGAACAACGAGCTGAGGAAACCAATGGTTTACTCCTATACCGAGAAAAAACGTATTCGTAAGGATTTTGGTAAACGTCCACAAGTTTTGGACATACCTTATCTCCTTTCTATCCAACTTGACTCGTTCCAGAAGTTTATCGAGCAAGATCCAGATGGCCAGAATGGGCTGGAAGCAGCTTTCCGTTCTGTGTTTCCAATTCAGAGCTACAGCGGTAATGCTGAATTACAATATGTCAGCTATCGTTTAGGCGAGCCTGTTTTTGATGTTAAAGAATGTCAAATCCGCGGTGTAACTTACTCTGCGCCTTTACGTGTGAAATTACGCCTCATCGTTTATGAGCGTGAAGCACCGGAAGGAACTGTTAAAGACATCAAAGAACAAGAAGTCTACATGGGTGAAATTCCACTCATGACTGAAAACGGAACTTTCGTTATCAACGGTACTGAGCGTGTTATCGTTTCTCAGTTACACCGTAGTCCAGGTGTATTCTTCGATAGCGATAAAGGTAAAACACACTCTTCAGGTAAAGTGCTCTATAACGCACGTATTATCCCTTACCGTGGTTCATGGCTTGATTTCGAATTTGACCCGAAAGATAACCTGTTTGTGCGTATTGACCGTCGCCGTAAATTACCTGCGACCATTATTCTGCGTGCAATGGATTACAATACCGAAGAAATTTTAAACCTGTTCTTCGAAAAAACAGTATTCCAAATCCGTGATAATAAACTGATGATGACGCTGGTTCCTGAGCGTCTACGTGGTGAAACTGCTTCTTTTGATATCGAAGCGAACGGTAAAGTCTATGTAGAGAAAGGCCGCCGTATCACTGCACGTCACATTCGTCAGTTAGAAAAAGAAGAAGTCAATAGCATCGAAGTTCCTGTTGAATATATCGCAGGTAAAGTTGTTGCTAGAGATTACATTGATGAAAGTACTGGTGAGCTGATTTGTGCAGCAAACATGGAACTTTCTTTAGACATGTTGGCACGTCTGAGCCAGTCTGGTCATAAAACAATTGAAACATTGTTTACCAATGACTTAGATCACGGTGCTTACATTTCTGAAACCGTTCGTGTCGACCCAACTAACGACCGTCTGAGTGCATTAGTAGAAATCTACCGCATGATGCGTCCTGGTGAACCACCGACCCGCGAAGCAGCTGAAAACCTGTTCGAGAACTTGTTCTTCTCTGAAGACCGTTACGACTTGTCTGCTGTAGGTCGTATGAAGTTCAACCGTTCACTGAACCGTGAAGAAATTGAAGGTTCAGGTATCTTGAGTGAAGAAGACATCATCGAGGTGATGCGTAAACTCATCGATATCCGTAACGGTAAAGGCGAAGTGGATGATATCGACCACTTAGGTAACCGTCGTATTCGTTCCGTTGGTGAAATGGCTGAGAACCAATTCCGTGTCGGTCTGGTTCGTGTTGAGCGTGCAGTGAAAGAGCGTCTTTCTCTGGGCGACCTCGATGCATTAATGCCACAAGATATGATCAACGCGAAACCAATTTCAGCCGCAGTTAAAGAGTTCTTTGGTTCCAGCCAGTTGTCACAATTTATGGACCAGAACAACCCGCTGTCTGAAATTACGCACAAACGTCGTATCTCTGCGTTAGGCCCAGGTGGTCTGACTCGTGAGCGTGCGGGCTTCGAAGTACGTGACGTTCACCCAACTCACTACGGTCGTGTCTGTCCAATCGAAACACCTGAAGGTCCAAACATCGGTCTGATCAACTCATTATCTGTTTATGCACAGACCAATGAGTACGGTTTCTTAGAAACTCCATACCGTTTAGTACGTGATGGCTTAGTCACAGACGAAATCCATTATCTGTCTGCAATTGAAGAAGGTAACTTCATCATTGCTCAGGCGAACACCGTTTTAGGTGATGATGGTAGCTTTGTTGAAGAACTGATTACGTGCCGTAACAAAGGTGAGTCAAGCTTATTCAGCCGTGAACAGGTTGAATATATGGACGTTTCGACTCAACAGGTTGTTTCTGTTGGTGCGTCCCTGATCCCATTCCTTGAACACGATGACGCCAACCGTGCATTGATGGGTGCGAACATGCAACGTCAAGCGGTTCCTACTCTGCGTGCTGACAAACCATTAGTTGGTACGGGTATGGAACGTGCAGTAGCGGTTGACTCTGGTGTTACTGCTGTTGCAAGACGTGGTGGTTCGGTTCAGTACGTTGATGCTTCTCGTATCGTTATCAAAGTTAACGAAGATGAGATGTATCCAGGCGAAGCTGGAATCGATATTTATAACCTGACTAAATATACCCGTTCTAACCAGAACACCTGTATTAGCCAGATGCCTTGTGTATCTTTAGGTGAGCCAGTTGAACGTGGTGACGTGTTAGCGGATGGTCCTTCAACAGACCTCGGTGAATTAGCACTTGGTCAAAACATGCGCGTGGCATTCATGCCATGGAATGGTTATAACTTCGAAGACTCCATCTTAGTTTCTGAGCGTGTTGTTCAAGAAGACCGTTTCACAACTATTCACATTCAAGAGCTCTCTTGTGTGTCTCGTGACACTAAATTAGGGCCTGAAGAAATCACTGCAGATATTCCAAACGTCGGTGAAGCTGCACTTTCTAAACTGGATGAATCCGGTATCGTTTATATCGGTGCGGAAGTGAAAGGCGGTGACATTCTGGTTGGTAAAGTGACACCTAAAGGTGAAACTCAGCTGACGCCAGAAGAGAAACTGTTACGTGCTATCTTCGGTGAAAAAGCATCAGACGTTAAAGACTCTTCTTTACGTGTTCCTAATGGTGTATCTGGTACGGTTATTGACGTACAAGTATTTACCCGTGACGGCGTAGAGAAAGACAAACGTGCATTAGAGATCGAAGAAACTCAGTTACGTGATGCGAAGAAAGACTTAACAGAAGAGCTACGTATTTTCGAAGCAGGTCTGTTTGCTCGTATCCGTTCTGTACTGGTTAACGGCGGAATTGAAGCTGAAAAACTGGACAAACTGCCTCGCGACCGTTGGTTAGAGTTATCTTTAGCTGACGAAGAGAAGCAAAACCAGTTAGAGCAATTAGCTGAACAGTATGACGAACTGAAATCTGAGTTCGAGAAAAAACTCGATGCAAAACGTCGTAAAATTACTCAAGGTGATGACTTAGCACCGGGTGTACTGAAAATTGTTAAGGTTTATCTGGCTGTTAAACGTCAGATCCAACCGGGTGATAAAATGGCGGGTCGCCATGGTAACAAAGGTGTTATCTCAAAAATCAACCCAGTTGAAGACATGCCTTACGATGAAAACGGTAACCCAGTTGATATCGTTCTGAACCCGCTGGGCGTACCATCACGTATGAACATCGGTCAGATTTTGGAAACCCACTTAGGGATGGCAGCGAAAGGTATTGGTGAGAAAATCAATGCTATGCTTAAACAGCAAGAAGAAGTTGCCAAACTGCGTGAGTTTATCCAAAAAGCATACGATTTAGGTGATGATCCACGCCAGAAAGTTGACTTGAACACTTTCTCTGACGAAGAAGTTATGCGTTTGGCTGAGAACCTGAAAAAAGGTATGCCAATTGCAACACCAGTGTTTGATGGTGCGAAAGAGAAAGAAATCAAAGAACTGCTGAAATTGGGTGGTCTGCCAACTTCAGGTCAGATTACATTATTCGATGGTCGTACTGGCGAGCGTTTTGAGCGTCAAGTTACTGTTGGCTACATGTATATGCTGAAACTGAACCACTTGGTTGACGATAAGATGCACGCCCGTTCAACAGGTTCTTATAGCTTGGTTACTCAGCAACCGCTGGGTGGTAAAGCGCAGTTCGGTGGTCAGCGTTTCGGGGAGATGGAAGTGTGGGCACTGGAAGCATACGGTGCAGCCTATACTCTTCAAGAAATGCTTACAGTTAAATCGGATGACGTTAACGGCCGTACGAAGATGTATAAAAACATCGTCGATGGCAGCCATCAGATGGAACCTGGTATGCCGGAATCTTTCAACGTATTACTGAAAGAAATCCGCTCACTGGGTATCAACATCGAGCTGGAAGACGAGTAATTCGTTTTATGCCGGAAAGCTTGCTTTCCGGCACATGTAAGCACTGGGATTTGGGGAGAGTGTCTTTGAACACTCACCTGACAGGTCTAACTCCGACAGGAGCATTTTGTGAAAGACTTAATAAAGTTTCTGAAAGCGCAAACCAAGACCGAAGAGTTTGATGCTATCAAGATTGCTCTGGCATCACCTGATATGATCCGTTCATGGTCATTCGGTGAAGTTAAAAAGCCAGAAACCATTAACTACCGTACGTTCAAACCTGAGCGTGACGGTCTTTTCTGTGCGCGTATTTTCGGGCCAGTAAAAGACTACGAATGTCTGTGCGGTAAGTACAAACGTTTAAAACACCGTGGTGTGATTTGTGAGAAGTGTGGCGTTGAAGTTACACAGACCAAAGTCCGTCGTGAGCGCATGGGCCACATTGAACTTGCCTCTCCGACTGCACACATTTGGTTCTTAAAATCACTGCCATCCCGTATCGGTTTGCTGCTTGATATGCCACTGCGTGATATCGAACGCGTTCTGTACTTTGAATCATATGTAGTTGTTGAAGGCGGTATGACTAGCCTTGAGCGTGCACAGATTCTGACAGAAGAGCAATACTTAGATGCGCTGGAAGAGTTCGGTGACGAATTTGATGCGAAAATGGGTGCGGAAGCAATCCAAGGCCTGCTGAAAAACCTCGATCTTGAGAACGAGTGTGAAACGCTGCGCGAAGAGTTAAACGAAACTAACTCTGAAACTAAGCGTAAGAAGCTGACCAAGCGTATCAAACTGCTGGAAGCATTCATTCAATCTGGTAACAAACCAGAGTGGATGATCTTAAACGTATTACCTGTGTTACCACCGGATCTGCGTCCATTAGTTCCACTCGATGGTGGTCGTTTCGCAACATCAGATCTAAACGATCTGTATCGTCGCGTAATCAACCGTAATAACCGTCTGAAACGCCTTCTGGATCTGGCAGCGCCAGACATCATCGTACGTAACGAAAAACGTATGCTGCAAGAAGCGGTTGACGCCCTGTTAGATAACGGTCGTCGTGGTCGCGCAATCACAGGTTCTAACAAACGTCCTCTGAAATCTTTGGCAGATATGATCAAAGGTAAACAAGGTCGTTTCCGTCAGAACTTACTTGGTAAGCGTGTTGACTACTCAGGTCGTTCTGTTATCACGGTAGGTCCATACCTGCGTCTGCATCAGTGCGGTCTGCCTAAGAAAATGGCTCTTGAGTTATTCAAACCATTTATCTATGGCAAATTAGAATTACGTGGTCTGGCAACAACCATTAAAGCTGCGAAGAAAATGGTTGAGCGCGAAGAAGCGGTTGTTTGGGATATCTTGGATGAAGTTATCCGTGAACATCCAGTTATGCTGAACCGTGCACCAACACTTCACCGTCTGGGTATCCAAGCTTTCGAACCTATTCTTATCGAAGGTAAAGCTATCCAATTGCACCCACTCGTTTGTGCGGCATATAACGCCGACTTCGATGGAGACCAAATGGCGGTACACGTTCCTCTGACTCTGGAAGCTCAGTTAGAAGCACGTGCGTTGATGATGTCAACCAACAACATCCTGTCACCTGCAAGTGGTGAGCCTATCATCGTTCCTTCACAGGACGTTGTATTGGGTCTTTACTACATGACACGTGACTGCGTAAACGCGAAAGGCGAGGGCATGGTATTAGCCGGTCCTAAAGAAGCTGAGCGTGTTTACCGTTCAGGTCATGCGTCGCTGCATGCCCGCGTTAAAGTCCGTATCACTGAAGAAGTAAAAGATTCGGAAGGTAACATCACAATCAACACGGGCTTAGTTGACACCACTGTTGGTCGTGCAATTTTATGGATGATCGTACCGAAAGGTCTGCCTTATGAATTGGTTAACCAAGCGTTAGGTAAAAAAGCGATCTCTAAAATGCTGAACACCTGTTACCGTGTTCTGGGCCTGAAGCCTACTGTTATTTTTGCTGACCAAATCATGTATACCGGTTTTGCCTATGCGGCACGTTCTGGTGCATCAGTTGGTATCGATGATATGGTTATTCCAGAGAAAAAAGCTGGAATTATCGCCGAAGCAGAAGCTGAAGTTGCAGAAATTCAGGAACAGTTCCAGTCTGGTCTGGTTACAGCAGGCGAACGTTACAACAAAGTTATCGATATCTGGGCAGCGGCAAACGAACGTGTTGCTAAAGCGATGATGGAAAACTTGTCGACTGAAGCGGTTATTAACCGTGATGGCGTCGAAGAACAACAAGTTTCTTTCAACAGTATCTTTATGATGGCCGATTCCGGTGCTCGTGGTTCTGCAGCTCAGATTCGTCAGCTAGCCGGTATGCGTGGTCTGATGGCTAAGCCAGATGGCTCAATCATCGAAACACCAATCACGGCAAACTTCCGTGAAGGTCTGAACGTTCTCCAGTACTTTATTTCTACGCACGGTGCGCGTAAAGGTCTTGCCGATACCGCATTGAAAACAGCGAACTCCGGTTATCTGACACGTCGTTTAGTTGACGTTGCACAGGACTTGGTGGTAACTGAAGACGACTGTGGAACTCACGAAGGTATCCTGATGACTCCGGTTATCGAGGGTGGCGACGTTAAAGAACCACTGCGTGAGCGTGTACTGGGTCGTGTGACTGCAGAAGATATCCTGATCCCAGGTACTGCGGACATTCTAGTTCCACGTAATACATTACTGCACGAAAAACTGTGTGACCTGTTAGAAGCTAATTCAGTCGACAGCGTTAAAGTTCGTTCAGTTGTAAGTTGTGAAACTGACTTCGGTGTGTGTGCTCACTGTTATGGTCGTGACCTTGCTCGTGGTCATATCATCAACAAAGGTGAAGCTATCGGGGTTATCGCGGCACAGTCAATCGGTGAGCCGGGTACACAGTTAACGATGCGTACGTTCCACATCGGGGGTGCGGCATCTCGTGCGGCGGCAGAATCTAGTATTCAAGTCCGTAACACAGGTACTCTGAAGCTGGTTAACGCGAAATTCGTTACTAACACAGAAGGCAAACTGGTTATTACTTCACGTAATACAGAATTGCGTCTGATTGACGAATTCGGTCGTACGAAAGAAAGCTACAAAGTCCCTTACGGTGCGCACTTAACCAAAGGTGATGGCGAGGCTGTAACGGGCGGTGAAACTGTTGCGAACTGGGATCCACATACCATGCCAGTCGTCAGTGAAGTTTCTGGTTTCATCAGCTTCTCTGACATGCTTGATGGTCAAACAATGACGCGTCAGACTGATGAGTTAACTGGTCTGTCCTCAATCGTTGTTCTGGATACTGCGGAACGTACCAGTGGTGGTAAAGACCTGCGTCCTGCTCTACGTGTTATTGACGCAAATGGTAACGATGTTCTGATCCCTAACACAGACATGCCAACTCAGTACTTCTTACCGGGTAAAGCAATTGTTCAGTTAGACGATGGCGTTGCTATCAATGCGGGTGATACCTTAGCGCGTATTCCACAAGAATCTGTGGGTACGAAAGATATCACGGGTGGTCTACCACGCGTAGCTGACTTGTTTGAAGCTCGTCGTCCGAAAGAGCCTGCGATCTTGGCTGAAATCAGCGGTATTATCTCGTTTGGTAAAGAAACCAAAGGGAAACGTCGTCTGGTTATCACGCCATTAGATGGTAGCGATCCGTACGAAGAGATGATCCCTAAATGGCGTCAGCTCAACGTGTTCGAAGGTGAGATCGTTGAACGCGGTGACGTGGTTTCAGATGGTCCAGAATCTCCACATGATATTCTGCGTCTGCGTGGTGTCCATGCTGTTACGCGTTATATCACTAACGAGGTTCAGGAAGTTTACCGCTTACAAGGCGTTAAGATTAACGATAAACACATTGAAGTTATCGTTCGTCAGATGCTGCGTAAAGTCACTATCGCGGATGCAGGAAGTTCTGAATTCCTCGAAGGTGAACAAGTCGAGTACTCACGTGTTAAAGTTTCTAACCGTAAACTGGAACAAGAAGGCAAAATTCCAGCGAACTTTGCTCGCGACCTGTTGGGTATTACGAAGGCATCTCTGGCAACAGAATCCTTTATCTCAGCAGCATCGTTCCAAGAAACGACACGCGTACTGACTGAAGCAGCAGTTGCAGGTAAACGTGATGAACTGCGCGGTCTGAAAGAAAACGTAATTGTTGGACGTCTGATCCCAGCAGGTACTGGTTTTGCGTATCACCAAGACCGTATCCGTCGCCGTCATCTGAACGATGTTGTGGATGCACCACAAGTCAGTGCAGACGAAGCAACAGCGAACTTAGCTGAGCTGTTAAATGCAGGTTTTAGCAGCGACAACCAGAACTAGTTTCTGATTTCACTGCAAAATTCCTGACAGAAGCCAGTACCGAAAGGTACTGGCTTTTTTATATCTAATAAAATGATAAATTGATTTCTATGAAATAAATATATGGCTAAAAATAAAATAAATATATTTATATATTAATTATTGTTTAAATTAATTTTTATTTTTCTAATTTGAGTTTATCAATAAACCCTTTTGTTTCTTAAGCTTATCTGAATATGTAATACGTATTTCTATTTTTAAAATATATCGGTCAGTGAAAAAACGTAATAATAATTTGCCGGATTAAAAAGTAAACGGTAATAAAAAATAATAATATAAAAATCACTTTCAAATTATTTAATAGGAATAAATAAAAGGAATATACGATGGACAAAAAAAAGACAAATGAACAGGTTGATACAAATCAAGCCAATCTTTCGGCTTATCATGGGTTATTATCAAATTCATTAGGGGTAATGAATACATCTCAGATAGTCACTGGAAACGGGCAAATTGCGTTAGATTTAGTTGTTGTTATCGATACCAGTGGTTCAATGGCTGATGAAGCAGGGGATTTAAGTAAACAGATTGATGCGACGATTGAAGCGGCATCAGCGAAGTGTCCATCCCATCTTAGAGCGACATTTTTAGGTATAGAAGGGAATTGGGCAAACACAAGGTTTGACCAATCTGCCAGTGAATATTTAATTAAGATAGGTACGAACGAAAGGGATCTACAAGCTAGATTGCCGTTTAAAGAACCCGACGGGCGAGATCACGCTGGAAATAAAGAGGATTTATGTCGCGCGGTTATTGATATTAGTAAACACTTTGATTGGCGTGATGATGCCCGTAGAGCTATTTTTGTATTGGGTGATGAAGGAATGGAAGGTGGTGGGGGAATTCTCACTCGTGCTGCGATTGCTAAAAATAATGAAGCCATATCGGTGGCTCAAGAAAGAGGAATTAAAGTATATACCTACCAAGGTACACCAGATGATAGCCCAACCAATCTAGATCGTTTCCCAACTCTTGCTGATAGAGATAACGTGACGAGAGAGTACGAACGGCTAGCCAAAGAAACCGACGGGCGTGCGTATATTTACACCACAGGGATTGCAAATTTCTCCTTGGTTTTACAGGAAATATTGTGTGACAGCTTAACACCACCAGTAAAACCCGATAAAGGCTTATTAAATTGTGATGCGGTGTGTGACAACTTGCCATTAATTATTAATACAGTAAATACATTGTCCGATATCATCAATAAAACAATCAACTCTTGTTGCCCAATAGACTCAGATACGAAACATGATGATTCGTGCCAGTGTCAGCATTAATGTTATAAAAAATAAAAGCGGGAAAATATTCCCGCTTTGTAATTATTATTGATAAGTTTCGTAGTTAATAAAAAATACCAATAATTGCACAGTGCGCGACAAACCCGACCATCAATGGTACAGCGGTTCGTTTCACGACATCAAAAGGTTGCAGTTTTGCCCCACTCGATACGGCAATAATAACCCCCGCGACTGGTGACATACCTCGACCCATGTGTGAAGCTTGTTGCATTGGTAGGATCATGGCAATTGGGTTAACGCCCATGCTATGCGCAATTTGTGGAATTAACTCAACGAATGCAAGGAATGGTGCATTACCTGAACCCATAATAATGGCTGCAGCAAGGGTCACTAATGCAAATACAATCGCCATGGCAAATGGTGGCAAGCCGACGGACTCAGCGCCTAAAATCAGTTGGTCAATTGCTCCACTGACTTTAATACCATGAGCGAACACACCAGCAGCAACCAATAAGCCAACTACATTACTGAATGCATGACCCATACCATTTAAAAATGTTTGGAAGCCATTACAAACCGTTTTGAAATTACGTACGCGAAGTGTTTCAATCACCATACAAATTGCCATCGCAATCAGCACGATAGTCACAACATCTAAGTGAATACCGGAAAAGAACAGATTGGATGTTCCTACTGCCATAATAATGGGTAACATAGGAAGAAGTGCATAATATCCAGGAACGGATTTAGTCGTTTCTTCTTTTTCATGGGACTGAACAGCTTTACCAATTTCAGGCACGAAGCCTTGCTTACGGTCACAATGACGTTGCCAGAAAATATGGGTAATACCGACTACCAATACAGTGGCTAACGCGGCAGGGCCTTGATAGTAAAGTACATATTCAACAACAGACATATCGACAGCTTTTGCGCCACGGATAGCATCAATTGCCGTTGGAGTATAGGCCACACCAAGGGATGTAGCGATAACCCCAGCCGCAGAAGCAGGTGATAATCCCAAACCTATCATAATGGGGAACATGGTACCCATTAACAATACCGCTAAGCCCGTTGCTGATGGAATGGCTAATTGCAATATACTCGCCAACAAGAAAGAGAAAAATAGTAGTACATAAGGTGAACGCATATTTTTCAGTGGCTTGGTTGCAACACGTACTACCGCTTCATTGGCACCGATATGGTCCATATAGTGCGCAAAGCCCATCAATGCCATGATCATTAAACCGAGATCTGCTGCACGGCTACTGAATAAATCTCGCATGACTTCAAATGGATCGAGCCAAGTGATACCGGTGGTGGCGACATTTTTAGGGAGAATAGGCCCCCAGCCAAGGGCTAGGGTGAATATCATCAATACTAAGCCAGCAATTAATAATACTGGCTCAGCTTTGTATCCCTTCAAAATAAACCGCGCAACCAAAACAACGATAATCAGAACCGTTAGAATTGGGATCATGCTTTAGCTCCTGGTTTGAAGCGTTCTGCGGTGATTTGTACCACTTGTTTTAATACATCGCTGGCGGCATGTAGGGACTTAACAGGTAGATATTCATAGATTGAATGGAAGTTATGTGCACCTGTGAAGATGTTAGGGCAAGGTAACCCATTTTGTGATAATGCGGCTCCATCATAGCCACCACGCATAGGAATGACTTTTGGTGTAATACCACAAGCTTGGTAGGCGTCAACAGCAATATCAATAGGGTAACGGTTATCACCTTGTAGGCTGTTGTAAACGTTAGAATAGCGATCTGATAGCTTGCAAACAACACTTTCGCTACCCCAGAGACTTTCACAGCTTTCTGCTAATTGTTTTAAGAAAGCCATACGTTTGCGATAGCCATCTTCGGTAAAATCGCGAACGTCCATTTTTAACACGGTACGAGCGCTATTACCTGACATTTGTTTTACCCAATAATAGCCTTCGCGACCATCTGTATATTCAGGGGCTTCACCGCCCGGTAACATGGCAATAAATTTTTGCGCCATTAATAATGAATTAACGAGTTTGCCTTTTGCAGACATTGGATGAGCTGATTTACCCGTAAAGATGATTTCGGCATCACCCGCATTCCAGTTTTCATACACAAGTTCACCAATACCGCAGCAGTCTAAGGTGTAAGCAAAATCTGCTCCAAACTCTTTAACATCAAAGACTTTTGCGCCACGGAGGCCTTGTTCTTCGTCCGGAACAAAACCAATTTTAATGGTTCCGTGCTTGATTTCTGGGTTTTGCTTAAAGTATTGCAGCATATCCATGATAGAGGCAATTGCCGCTTTATCGTCAGCACCTAATAGGCTGGTTCCATCAGTGACAATAATGTCATCACCAATGTAATTCACCAATTCAGGGAATTCACTCTTGCGTAGATAAATATTAAGCTCTTTATTCATGCATAAATCTTCACCGGTGTATGGCAAGATTTGCGCTTTAGTATCATTAGTTTGTTCTGCACTAGTGTCTAAGTGGCCAAAGAAAGCGACGGTTGGGACATCATAATCAAGGTTGGAAGGTAACGTTGCAGTGACAATGGCAGTGTCACGCAGTTTAATATCTTCAACGCCCAGAGCTTCTAGCTCCTGAACCAGTTGTTTCGCAAGGACACGTTGCCCTTCTGAGGATGGCATAATCCCTGCCGCGCCCTTTTCCCTATCAGTGGTGGTGTTAATTTTGGTGTAAGAAATAAACCGCTCAACAATATTCATTCTGTTAATTCCCCAGCATCTTATAGAATGCGTTTTACATTAGTTATATCTGTGACTGTAATTTCATTTCACAGTATTATTCTTGTATCACAACTAAAGATATTCTGAATATCAGACCTGTTGAATTTTTCTAAGAAATGCTAGTGAGAATATAAAATTGATAATTAATAGTGGCATTATTCGTATAATGAATTAAAATGAGCGGCTTTATTCCTACCTTATTTTTCCTAATTTTACATTGTTAAATTATTGATATTGATACGTGATAATATTCTTTCACAATGTATATTTTATTTAACACCTAGTATTAAACTTGCTCTATCTTAAATTTAATTAATATATATTTTTGTTGGGTAATTAAAAGATAATTTATTCTAAAAATAAAAACAATTTTAATTTAACAACATTAATAGAAAAATAGATGGAATGAATGCTTAAAATCATATTTTGACATTTTATTTCTTTATCTTTCATTTAGATAATTGAATAAATTTTATAATGCCCCTTATATTGGTTGATTTTTATAGGGTAGTGATAAAAATTTTTTTTGTATCGTTTCACATTGCCTCTATCTACCCTTCTTTGAAAGCAAATGAAGATTTACTATCGACTGTTTAACTACCCCTTGCTATGTAATTTCAAAGCAAAATTCCACTTTTGTGTTCAGTATCTCTAAATTATTTATTTTGATTAAAAATCATTTGATTATATTTATTTTTTCTAAATTGTCATCATCTTTTTACAGCGAGGTAATCGACTTGTTTTCGATAAATTGCTTACTTTTTGTGATCTCTACTTGAATTTTGGAATTTTCGATCACTTACTTTTTGATCTTATGTAAAAGTATAAATAATATGTATTAACCAAAAACGAAAGAAAACGTAAACAAAAAGAGGATGAAGCAATGACTGTTTCGCGCAGAACCTTTATAAAAGGATTAGCAGCCAGCGGTGCAGCAATGTCGGTTTCTAGTCCCATTTTAGCCAGTGATGGAAAACCTTCAAATATTAAGCCTTATCGGCCCGATAACTCCCCTAACTTATTGATAGTATTCCCCGATGAGATGCGTACCCATGCGTTACAATTTATGGGAGAAGACCCGTCAATTACCCCTAATTTAAATAAGTTTGCCAAACAATCAAAAGTCATGACACAAATGGCATCCAATTACCCACTATGTTCTCCATTTCGTGGCATGTTTATGACTGGGCAATATCCTGTACGTAACGGTATTACAGGCAACGCACACGATTATGGTGGGAAGGTAGGGATTGATTTATCACCTTACGCTAATTGTTGGTCTGATGTTTTGAAATCATTGGATTACAGCACGGGTTATATTGGTAAATGGCATTTAGATGCGCCATATGCACCTTTCATTGAAAGCTATAACAATCCGATGGAAGGGCGTTATTGGAATGAATGGGCTGCACCAAACCGCCGCCATGGCTTTGATTTTTGGTACTCCTATGGCACATATGATTTGCATATGAAACCGATGTATTGGGCCAATAATACACCACGAGAAAAACCTATTTATATCGACCAATGGGGACCAGAGCACGAAGCGGATATGGCCATAAAATTCTTACAGAATAAAAATGGGCAATACCGTGATAATACTAAGCCATTTGCACTGGTTGTTTCAATGAACCCTCCGCATTCACCGTATGACCAAGTCCCACAAAAATATCTTGAGGTCTATAAAGGGAAAACCTCGCAAGAGTTAAATACTCGGCCAAACGTTAAATGGGATGTGGAATACCAAGAAGGTTATGGACCTCAATATTTTAAAGAATATCTGGCGATGGTAAACGGCGTCGATGAACAATTTGGTCGTATCGTTGATGAACTTGAAAAACAGGGACTTGCTGATAATACATTGGTCGTTTTCTTCTCTGATCATGGTAGTTGTCTTGGTGCAAATGGGCAGCCGACAAAAAATAACCCTTATGATGAATCAATGCGTGTTCCGATGATGTTTCGGTTACCGGGTAAAATTAAACCGGGGCAAGATGATGCATTAATGTCAGCACCGGATATCTACCCAACGATTCTCGGTTTATTAGGGTTAGAGCAATGGATTCCCGGCTCAGTTGAAGGGAGTAACTTAGCTGAACGTGTAATCACTGGTGAGGGCGATGTTGCCAATTCTCAACTTTACTTATTTATTCCGTATGGTGAACCTTCGTTTGGTAAACGCGGAGTGAGAACGAAAACGCATACGCTGGTTATTGATCGCCAAGATGGACAGCCACTGAAATATACGCTTTATGATAATGTGAATGACCCTTATCAAATGAAAAATGTGGCAGATGAAAACAAGCCAATTATTGATAAATTAATTAAAGATGAGCTCATACCGTGGTTAGAAAAAACCGGTGACTCTTGGAGACCAACAGAGTTTATTACGGCAACAACAAATAAATTAAATAAGAAAGTTTCAGCGTGTGAAGTTAAATAAATTATTTTTTGCCGCCTAATTAATTAGGCGGTAATAACTAAAAATAATGAAATTATTATTCTCTAATAAAACAGGGAATCACTATCCTCGTGCTTAAATAGCACACAGCTTTGGAATAAAGATAATGAAAAGATTAATTATTGCTAGTGCAGTGTTATTTGCAATTTCATCACAATCTGCTCTCGCAAATAACTATAAAACAACAATTGAATACCGTCATCAATATTTAGATGCATCAGGGAAAAGTGGAGATAGAATTAAAGCTTTCTTGGATACAGGAAAAAATATTGGATTTGAACTTGATGCACGTTATGGGAATAAAGATGGTGCCTATGATGCAATGAAAATTGATGGTTCAGAATTTTCAGCTTTTTATTATACAAAGTTGAACCCAAATTTAGTGGGACTTGTCGGTGCTTCTCTTGATTTTGATAAATTAGGTTTAGTTTATGTGCCTTATGTCCGTTTAAATTATACATTCGATAATGGTATTCGTTTGCAAGGCCGTTATAAATGGAAAGTATGGGATTATGGTCAAGCTGGGGAAAACGGCAGTAATTACCATTCTAAAATCCAGGAGTTTGATAGCTGGATAGGTTACAAATGGGGTAACTTAGATTTGCAATATCAATTAGATTTAATGTGGGAAATGGCTGACAACGCTCAACCTCTTTATAATGATAAGAAATTCGATTATCAACACAACGTTCGCCTTCGTTATGACATTAAAGCGGATGATGGTGCTTTATGGCGCCCATTTGTTGAAGTGGGTAATGTGAAAGAAAATAGGTTTTCAAGTGACCGCCAAACACGTTTCCGTGTAGGTATTCAATATACTTGGTAATATCGTTTTCTATTAAATACACCCACGAATTATCGTGGGTGAGGTTGTTGACAAAGCGGGATAAAAGCGTGGTTTTTCCCGCTTTGTGTTATCAGACGAAAATCAATAAATTGATTTTCCTAGTTTATTTTCAAAACCTATTAGACTTGCCGCCAAACACAATATGTTTGTCGGCAGTCTGACCCACGAATTATCGTGGGTTTTTTTATTGCCTATTTTTAAAGAGAAGGGAGGAAGAAACACGGAAAAAAAGCAAGAAAAATGGCCAATAAATTGGCCAAAAGAAAGTAATGAAATGACAACTTGAGCAATGGTAAATCGGGTTGTAATGAATTAAATGTTGAGTTGAATAACTTCACTTGCTGCTAATAAATAGGCTCCTGCCCCATAATCCATATTATGTTCATACTTGACATCTCGCGGATTGAACGCCGGAAGCTGCACCCAACCTAACATGCCGTTAGGGTGAATACAGTTTTGTAGTGCACGCCATGATTTTTCGAGTAAAGGCAGATAACGCGTTTCTTCCAGTAAACCTTGGTTTAACCCCCATGCTAAGCCATAGCAAAATAATGCGGTGGCGCTACTTTCGGGTGCGGGGAAGTTTTGCGGGTCAAGTAAACTGGTACGCCAGAAGCCATCTTCTTGCTGGTATTGAATGACAGTTTCCATTAGCTCCGTAAATAAATTTACATATTGCTGGCGGGCAGGGAAATCATTAGGTAAAGATTGTAAGATACGAGGGATAGATGCAATGACCCAACCAATGCCTCGACTCCAAAATACTTTCTCACCATTTTTTTCACGCAATTCACCACCTTTACCATCAGGAATATAACGATAATCGCGATAAATTAAGCCAGTTTCAGGATCACGCAAATGTTCTATCGCATCCCAATAAGCGGTATGCATGTAATCGAAATAACGAGCGTCATTCGTTTTAGTTGATAATGCGGCAAAAGCCGGGGGGGCCATGAAAAGTGCATCACACCACCACCAGTCCTCTCGACCTGGTTTTGGCTCTGCTAACATAAGGTTGAATGCGTTAATAGTGGGCTCAAGAACTTCTGGATGATCAAATTGTGAACTCACAGCTAAATAGGCTTGGGTGCAGACGTGGTCATCGGCAAAGCGTGGGTTAGGCCCTGTGCGAAATCCAGTATGTAATGTGTAATCCAATACACCAGCAAGATATTCGTTATCTTGTGTTGCCTGCCATGCAGCCGCAACACAAGACCACAGAACACCACGTTCCCAGTCCGTATCTTTGATAAAACGGGTTTTGCCACTACGACGAAGTACACTGCGTACTTGGTTTTTTGATTGATAACGATAAACCCGTTTCATATCATCTAAAACCGTATTACGTTGTAATGGTTTTGGTAATGATGATTGTTCCATTATTTTCTCCAGATGGATTAGCGAGCTAACCAGCCACCATCAACGGCAATGGTATAACCATTAATATAGTCGCTTGCTTTGGAGGCTAAAAAGATGGCTGGTCCTGCTAAATCCTCAGGTGTTCCCCAGCGACCCGCAGGAATGCGCTCTAAGATAGCCGCATTGCGGTCTGCATCAGCGCGTAGTGCTGCTGTGTTGTCTGTTGCCATGTAACCTGGGGCGATTGCATTCACATTAATGTTGTATTGGGAAAGCTCAGTAGCAAGAGCACGAGTGAGCCCCATGACAGCGGACTTACTTGCTGTGTAAGATGGAACCCGAATACCACCTTGGAATGAGAGCATTGATGCAATATTAATAATTTTCCCGCCATTACCTTGCTTCACAAATTGGCGTGCAACGCGTTGAGATAAAAAGAATAAGGTTTTTTGATTAATATTAATCACATCGTCCCAATCTTTTTCACTAAACTCTAATAAGTCTTCACGGCGAATAATGCCCGCATTATTGACAAGGATATCAACATGGCCCATGGCGGATACTGCATCATCAACCAAAGTTTGTAACCCATCTTGTTCCATTAAATTCATGATAATATAGTGAAATTTACGGCCTAAAGCTTCAACTTGAGCACGTGTTTCAGGGGCATCTTGAATACCAACCCCAACAATATCCGCGCCAGCTTGGGCTAAACCAATTGCCATCCCTTGACCTAAACCGGTATTACATCCAGTGACAATCGCAACTTTTCCTGTTAAATCAAATAAGTTCATCTGTGCCTCACTTACGATGTGACAGTACTGCCACATCGTTTTTTATTATGTTAAAAAGATAAAAAGGTTATTTCAGATCTTTCATCGCGACATGGTCCATATCGTGGAATACCTGGTTTTCCCCAACCATTCCCCATATAAATGTATAAGCCGCAGTTCCCACGCCTGAGTGAATAGACCAGCTTGGACTAATGACGGCTTGTTCATTACGAACAACAATATGGCGGGTTTCCGAAGGCTCGCCCATATAATGGAAAACAACGTTGTCTTCTTGCATATTGAAATACAGATACACTTCCATACGGCGCTCATGGGTATGGCATGGCATGGTATTCCATAAGCTACCGGGTTCGAGTACTGTCATGCCCATTGATAATTGGCAGGTTGGTAAAATAGATGGGTGTAAGAATTTATAAATGGTTCGAACGTTACAATTTTCAACATTACCCAATTTTTCTGGTGAAGCTTGTTCGATAGTAATTTTGCGTGTTGGATAGGTATGGTGTGCAGGAGCACTGTTGATGTAAAAACGTGCAGGGGTAATGGCATCGTTACTGATAAACTCGACAGATTTAGCACCCATACCAATATAAATAGCTTCTTTTGGTGCGATATCATAGGTTTCGCCATCAACGATAACTTGACCTGTGCCCCCAATATTAATTGCACCCAGTTCACGACGCTCAAGAAAGAACTCAACGCCTAATGCTTTTCCTGCCATAAGAGTGAGTGGCTTTTGTGTTGGAACAATGCCACCCACAATAATGCGATCGATATGGCTATAAGTGAGATTCATTTCCCCTTCACGGAACAAGTTCTCGATCAGGAACTGTTTGCGTAAGCCTTCAGTATCAAGTGTTTTTGCATGCTCGCTGTGAATTGGTTGACGAATTTCCATTATAAATACCTCATGATTTACTGATAGGTAACCAACCTTAATGGTCGGTATCCCCGAATACAGAGTGAACGTGTTCACCTCTGATGAATGTGTCTGTTAGATAAAAATTATTATCAACAACGGCAAAACTAGCTTGAGCCCCAACTCGGATGTAGCCAAATTGGTCATCAATTCCAAGGTATTGAGCGGGGACCGATGTGGCCATTTGTACGGCTTCCCACTCAGGAACATGAGCGAGTTGCACCATATTGCGCAATGCGTTATCAAGGCTACATGTACTGCCCGCAAGAGAGCCATCGGCTGTGCGAGCTTGCCCTTGCGTGACTTTTACCGTTTGTGCACCAAGGGCATAATCACCATCTGGTAGGCCGCCAGCTCGCATACAATCTGTGATTAAAGCGAGCCGCTGATAACCTTTCATTCGATACGCTAGCTGCATCATGACGGGATGAACATGAATGCCATCGGCAATCAGTTCCGCAAGAACATCGTGGTACAACACTGCGCCACAGCAACCAGGTTCTCTATGGTGTAAACCGGTCATCCCGTTATAAAGATGCACACCACAATCTGCTCCTTGGGAAAATGCAAGACTGGTTTGCATGAAATCGGCGGCGGTATGTGCAACACTGGTTTTAATACCGTGTTGTACTAACCAATCAATAGCCTCAATGGCGCCTTCAGCTTCAGGTGCAACTGCAACACGCAAAAGTGTGTGATTAGCACATTGCATAAGGTCTTCTAATTCATGAATGGTCGGCGATTTTAAGTACTTAACAGGATGTGAGCCTCGATGACGTTCAGTGAAGTAAGGGCCTTCTAAAAAACTGCCGACTAATTGGGCTCCTGATGTTTGCGGCTTGGTGATAAATTCACACACTTGGGTTAGTGCGAGTTTAATATCATTCATTGGTGCGGTGACGGTGGTTCCCACCCAAGCCGCAACGCCGGTTTTGACTAATGCATCAGCAATGGTTTGCAACCCTTGTTGGCTTGCATCCATGACGTCTGCACCAGCACGCCCATGAATATGGATATCAACAAACCCCGGTAGTAAGGAGCGGTCTTCAAGACGGATAACAGGGCAGTGTTCGGGAGCAGTATCCGTAATTTCCTGTATAACACCGTTGCACACTCGAACATACTGCTGATAGCGAATTCCTTCAGGAGTAAAGGTGCGATCCGCTAAAATGGCATATTGCTGTTTCATAGGCCATCTTCTTCAAATTCTGGCTCTGATATCATAGCCAGCTGCTGACGTAGGTCTTGGATACTGCTAGTACCAATATCCTGTAAGATAGAAAGAAGTTCTTTCGCATCAACGCCTTCACGTTCCAATGCCGCATTGACGATCATCGGCAAATTAACTCCAGCTAAAACTTCAACGGATTTATCTTCCATCATAATTGCCATAGCGCGGTTACAAGGGGTTCCACCAGGAAGGTCGGTAAGAAAAAGTACTTGTTCACAATTCATGGCATCCATTGCTGCTCGCATTTGTTGTTCCAATTCGTCGGGAGAAAGGGTTTCAACAAAATCAATAAACACCATATTTTCCTGTTCACCTGCGATGGCTTTGACGGCGGAAGCCATACCGCTCGCAAAATTAATGTGCCCAGAAACAATCAAACCAATCATTTATAACTCCTTGCTGGTGGGTAACTTAACTACCCACCTAAAAACAATTTAATACGATTTTGTTACATCACACCAAGTACATGGCCAATAACACCGAAGGCTAAGACAGAGAAGATAAGTACTGGTGGTTTTGCCCAAAAGCCTGTCCCTTTCACCATTTTGAACATCAAAAAGACAAGGCACAGAGGGAGTAAGTTAGGCATGATTTTGTCAAACAAGGCGGTTTGTAGTTCGACCACTTTGCCACCCACCTCGACAGCAGCAGTGGTTTGTACTTTTATGAAGGTGGCGGAAAGCGCCCCGATGACAAAAATCCCCATGATGTTGGCGGCTTTAGCGAGTTTTTCTGTTGCATCGCTCATGTTAACCATCGCTGCAGTACCTGCACGATATCCCATGAACATCAAACCGAAATAGACAAAAAAGTGAACAATTTGGTACAAAAAGAAGAAAACGAATGGGCCGGCAATTGAGCCTTCCATTGCGATAGATGCACCTAATGCTAAAGTCAGTGGCATTAGTGTCATATGGTCGATAGCATCGCCAATTCCACCTGTTGGGCCCATGCCTGCCACTTTCATGACGTTGACCGTAGAAGGCTTCTCTTTGTTTTCTTCCATGGCAACGGCAGTACCAAGTAAGAAAGTAAATAATTTTGGACTCGCATTGAAAAACTGTAAGTGATTTTTCAGTGCGGTTGCATAATCGCGTTTGTTATTACCATGAATTTTGCGTAGGGCTGGGATGATGGAGAATGCAAAGCCACCTCCTTGCATACGTTCAAAGTTAAAGTTACCTTCCATAAAGAGCCCACGAAAAGCACAGCGCCATAGATCGCCTTTCGTGATGACTTTGCGGACAGTGGTATCTTGATATTCATCAACGCCATCAACGTAGGATTCCACAGGTAAGTTTTTTGTTTCTACTGTTGTTTTGTTATCAGATACCATCTTCAAAATCCTCATTTTGTTGTGAGTTATTCTTGTTGTTGTTACCGCTGAAGAAGTAATACAGAGCCGCCGCAGATGCGCCGAGTATTGCTACTGCCATAATTGGTAGTTTGAGATAAGTGGTCATAACGAAACCAACAAAGAACACACCCGCCACTTCTTTTGACCACATAATTTTTAACAACATCGCGAAGCCAATTGCTGGAACCATTTTCGCCCCAATACCTAAGCCTTCGAGTAGCACTTTTGGTGTGTTTTCATCAATCCACTGTGCTGCGTGTTCACCGAAGTAAACCGTTACAAAGGCGACGATAGCGTAGAGTAAAGAACGAACGGTAATTGTGGCGACTAATAACCGGGAGATCCCTGCTGCATCAGCTTTTTCAGCGTAGCGGTCAGCTTTACCCATGGTGAACGCGGTAATAGCAAAAAAGCCGATAATGATCATTTGCATGAGAACGGCAATTGGCATACCAATTCCCATCGCTACCGCTGGTGATTGATTTGTCATAATAGCGAATGCAACGGCGGCGATAGTGCCTAAAGTAACATCAGGTGGCTGAGCTCCTGCATTTGGAACAAGCCCAAGCCAAGCTAATTCTAATGTTGCACCCGCAATTAAACCGACTTGCATATCACCCATAATCAGGCCGACAACAGGCCCTGTGATCAGTGGGCGGTGGATATTGAGTGCAACGTCATACTTATCTATACCGCAAAAGAAGGCCCATAAAGCCACAAGAGAAGCTTCATAAATCATAATAGTTTTCCTTAAACGCCTTAGTGTTAAGTTGTTATCTCAATCTGCTTATGCTGATGCGAGAGTAAGAACATTAACGGGGGTTTGATCGGGAGTATTTTGAATCGTGCAAGCGACTCCTTTGTCGACAAGCCGACGAAATGCTTCTAAGTCGCGCTCATCCACAGATACTGTTTTAGTAATTTGGCGTTTTCCTTCATGGAAGTGCATATTGCCAACATTACAGTGCGTGATAGGAACGCCGCCTTCGACAAGGCGGGCAACATCTGTTGGGTTATTGCAAAGAATAAAGATTTTTTGACGTGGAGACGCTTTGTGAATGACATCGATAGTTTTTTCGATAGAGAAAAATCGGACGGCATATTCTCCACCCGCGGAGGCTTTCATTCCTGCTTGCATAAAAGCAGCATTAGGGCCATCCGCAGCATCATCATTAGCGACAAGAATTAAATTTGCTTCAGTGTGTTTACCCCAAGTGATTCGAATTTGCCCATGTAATAAACGCTCATCGATTCGGGTCCAGACAATATTTGGTGCGTGCATATAATTGCTCTCTTATTATTAGCTATATTTATCATTAAGAAGGCATGAAGCCATCTTCTTGATATGAGAACGGGTAAATAGTGACACCTTGAACAACTCGATTAATTTCTCCGGTTGGAGATGGGTTATCCGGTGTATTCCCCAGTGCAATGGAACTATGGAATGCAAAGGCCTGCGCTAACATTAAATAAGGGAAAAATAGGGCTGAGTCTGAGCATTGCTCCATTTTTTTAATATAAACAAAACTTTCCTCTATTTGTGTGTCATCGGAAGAGGAGGTGACCGCGATCACTTTTGCTGACGCATTATCGTGAATTACCTCTCTTAATAAGTCAGTTTCATACTGTCTAGTGTATTTATCGTTTGACAGAAACAGCACGATTAACGTTTCCTTATTGACGATAGATTTCGGTCCATGGCGAAAGCCTAACGGTGTGTCGAAGTTAGCAACGACCTTACCAGCTGTTAATTCCAACATTTTTAGAGCCGCTTCTTGTGCGAGACCTTGTAGGCCACCACTACCTAAATAAATGACTCGTTTAAATTTACCCGCGTATTCTTCCCGGATACGATGGTTAAATTGAGTAAAAATGTCGTGATAATCGTAGAAATAAGGTTTAATTTCGTTTAAATAGAAGGATTCTGTTAAGAAAATACACAGTGCAGCCATCATCATGGATGAAAAGCTTGAAGTCATGGCTAATGAACGGTCATTTGACTCTTCAGGCATTAAAATGGCTAATGCATTGGTATTATTTTGGCAATAACGATATAGCTGTCCTTGCTCGTTACAGGTTAAAACTAAGTGGTAACATTGAGTGAGGCATTTTTCTGCCACATCGAGGGCGGCAACACTTTCGGGGCTATTGCCTGAACGAGCAAAAGAAATTAATAACGTTGGTACGTCTTCCGCTAAATATTCTTTTGGATCAGCGACTAAATCCGTGGTGGCAATGGCATCCACGCGGCGTTTTAAATGACCGGTGAGAACGGGAGCAAGAGCGCGGCCGGCGAAAGCCGATGTTCCAGCACCTGTCATGATAATGCGTGCGTCCGATGCCTGAAGTACTTTAGCTAAAAATGTATCAATTTCAGTACGTTGCTCTTGTATTAGCTGGTTTGTTTTTTCCCAGCATTCAGGTTGTTGCTCAATTTCTTTTGCTGTCCAGAATGCGTTTAGCTTTTCGAGTTCGGGTGTTTGATAGCTTAAATATTCCATGTCAAACCTCAGTGACTAAATTTACATGCATCGGCATATACCGAAAGTACGTCGCGAATTTTTGCAAAAATAAAGGATTTCGCTGTGCCATCGAGCATGCCTTCTCTTAATTGTTGAAATTGATGCGGCATGTATTGGCTTAAAAGTGGTAACGGGATTGGTTTTGAAGATAAGTTAGCCATCAGTATTTCTATGGCTTGGTTAATTTCTTTATCAGGCCAGTAATAACGAATACGGTCACTAAAGCTATAAACGCGAGCAAAAGCTTGCTGCTGGGCATCGCCATGGTAGTATTTTTGCCAAAATTCGGGCTCACGACACATCAATTGTTCCATTTTCTCTTTTAAGTGAGAACACTGTTCTGCCGGGAACATTTCATTCTCAATTTCACACAGAGAATAGAGGGCTTCTCGCATAGCAAATGTTAAAGCTGGGCCAACTTTTAAAATGGCAAAGTGGTCTTGAACGAGCTGCTTATAAGCATCAGGTGTTTGGTAATCGGTTGAGTGTGCTTCAAAAACGAGATGAGGGTAATCATCAACTACTTGACTTAATGCTTGTGCTTTTTCGGGTTGATAATCAATAACACCAGTATGGTCAAATTCCACACCAGGTTGAACGACGAGGCCAATAACACGTGCCCAACAGTCACCGGCACCTGCTTTTTCGAACGCTTTCGCATGGCAGTCTAAGGTTTTTCTCGCGGCTTGTGGATCTGTGACTTCAACACCTTCAAGCGCTTCAGTTGCTCCACCTGGTACGGGGACTTCAGTACCAATAACATACACGATATCGCTGTAACCAAATTTTTCTTTGGCGGTTTTTTCTGCAACAACAGCGAGTCGGGCGGCACGTTGTGCAACGATTTCATCCGTGAGTGGAACGGGGTCATCTGCGCAGGACATACTACAGTCAAGGTGGATTTTTTTGAACCCTGCGGCAACGTAATGTTCAATTAGAACATCGGCATTATCCATGGCATTAGCGGCATTAAGCTCTTGCCAACGATTCGGACCTAAATGGTCACCACCAAGAATTAACTTATTCAGAGGGAAATTGATTTTTTCTGCTTTTTCAATTACATAATTGAAAAAATCAGCCGGAGTCATACCCGTATAGCCACCAAATTGATCAACTTGATTTGATGTGGCTTCAATTAAAAGAAAGGAATCATCATCCAGCGCTTGGTGCAATGAAGCTTCAATAACAAATGGGTGGGCTGAGCAAACAGAATAAATGCCATTCTGTTTACCAAGTTTATTTTGCTGAACAATCTTTTCTAAAGGATGCATTAATACTAACTCCACAATCAACACGGTTGTATTGTTAATGGAGTTAGCGAATTATTGCTCTTTATCGACGATGATTACTTCAATTTTATGGTTTTTCAACTCTTGGACATATTCATCAGGGATCCCAGAGTCTGTCACCAAAACATCAATATCAGCGAATTCACGGATCATATGACAACTGCGCTTACCAAATTTCGTAGAATCAGCAACCGCAATAACTGTTTCCGAGATTTCACACATTAACCTGTTAAGACTAGCTTCCTGTTCATTGTGTGTCGTGATACCAACGCGTAAATCGAACCCATCAACCCCAAGAAAAACCTTGTCAAAACGATAATTTCTGAGGCTATTTTCTGCTTGTGAGCCAGAAAACGATAAAGCATTTTTGCGCAATGCGCCGCCAGTCATTAGTACATCAATGCCTGCGGCTGTTGCTAACTCCATTGCGACATCTAAACCGTTAGTCATGACAACGACGTTATCCCGCGACTTTAAGTGTGTCGCAATTTCTCGTGTCGTTGTCCCCGAGTCTAAAATGATCGTGTCGCCATCATTAATGAGCGCGGCGGCTGCTTTCCCTATTAATGTTTTTGTGCCCGCATTCTGCCCACGCTTTTCGTGAATGCTTAGTTCAGCAATAAACCCAGTATTTGGAATTGCTGCCCCATGGGAGCGGACCACATAACCATTTTTTTCAAGAAAGCTTAAATCGCTACGGATGGTGACACTTGAAACTTTAAATATTTCGGCTAAATCTTCGACTCGTGCTTTACCTTGTTGGTTAATCATGTCGAGGATTTCCATGCGTCTTTCAACAGCCGCTTTCACTTTCATCTCCTTACGAAATCAAATGATTTTCTTTCATTTGATTTCGAATTAAGTTTACTACGCTAAAAAATACCGACAACGAAAAAAAACAAAACTTTTGATCTCTTTCACAAAGTTTCGATTTGTGTGTTGTTTGCTTACGGATATTTTCAAATTTTAAATATCATATCTTCGAATAAGAAAGTATCCAATCAATAAAGTCGTAATAACTGTACTTTTACTAAGCAAACTCCGTGTTTTACATAAATATTAGCAATTTTTGCAAAAAGTTAGCTAAATATAAGCTCAAAAATTGGCATAAAGTGTGATGGCGGTATTTGAAGTTCGAAAGGAATAGAAATTTCTTTAAAACAAAAAACATAAATTAGTGGCATGTTGTGCGTTATTTATACTCTTTTCAATGTTTTTAACTCAAATTGAACTCTTTCAAATTCTTTCATTTTCTTATTTTGTGATTTCAATCTCTTTTGATTTTTCGTGTTTTGCGTAATGCTATAAAAATAACCTGACTATTTCGGATTAATTTAAATGCCTGCAAACCAACCCTCTTACTTTCATATGATGGCGAAACCCACCAGTTATCGCTGCAATATTAAATGTGAATACTGTTTTTATCTTGAAAAAGAAAATGTGTTTCACGAGCAACCTGCGCAAGATAAACATGACGTTATGCCTGATAACGTGCTACGTCGTTATATCAAAGACTATATCCAGTCCCATGCTGGTGAGCAGGTAGATTTTTCATGGCAAGGTGGGGAGCCAACACTTGCAGGACTCGAATTTTTTGAGCGAGTTGTTAAGTACCAAAAGCAATATGCTCAAGGAAAAACGATCACGAATAGTGTGCAAACGAACGCCATTGCGATTAATCGACAATGGGCGCAGTTTTTTGCAGACCACGGTTTTTTAATTGGTGTATCAATTGATGGCTTAGAAGCTGTTCATGATAAATACCGAATTTCCGTTAATGGCAACCCAACTTTTGAGCGTGTGAAGAAAGCCATTCAGCTCTTGATTGAATACGGTGTTGAATTTAATACCCTAACCGTAGTTAATGACCAAAATTGGCGAAAAGGAAAAGAAACGTACCGAGCCTTGAAAGCATTGGGGTCCACTTTTTTTCAGTTTATCCCCATTGTTGAGGTTGATAGGCGCTTTCCTCAGACCCAAGGTGGTCATTATGCTCCTGGACCAAATGCGGTGATGGCACCATTTTCAGTACCCGCGGAGGGGTATGGGCAATTTATGGCTGATGTTTTTGATGAATGGATCCACCAAGGAGACATTGGCAAAATTTACATACGTCTATTTGATAGCTTATTAGGTACTTGGATGGGCTATCCCGCATCAACCTGTGTGCAATCTAAAACGTGTGGGCAAGCACTGATTATTGAATCTAATGGGGATGTCTATTCCTGTGACCACTATGTGTACCCTGCAAATCGGTTGGGTAACGTACAACAACACTCCCTTTCCCGTATTGTTTCTTCTAAGCAGCAAGTCCGTTTTGGGCAAAATAAATATGACAAGCTAACTAATCTTTGCCAGCGCTGTGAGGTTCAAAGCCTTTGTTATGGTGGTTGCCCTAAGCACCGGATCACGGCGATAGAAGGTGAAAAATATCGCCATAACTATTTATGTCGTTCATATAAAAAGATTTTTCATCATACCGCTTTAGGTATGCAGTTAATGCGTCAAGCGATATCGGGTGGTGCTTTAGCCAGTGATGCACTTGGCGCAATACAGCGTGCTTACAAGCAATAATCATATTATCTGGAGATATTTTTGTGAGATTACCTTCTATGAAGAAAAGCCTATTAGCTGGGCTGATAGCCGCAAGCAGCTTAGTGCCTCCCATTGCAGCGAATGCAGGAGGCACACCGGAAAAGCCGAATGTTTTACTGATTGTTATGGATGACTTAGGAACAGGGCAGCTCGATTTTGTGCTTGATAGCATTGATGTCACAGAACTTGCACAGCGCCCATCACCACAACGTTATCAAGGTGATATTAATAAGATGGTGGAAGCAGCAAGAGCAGCAATGCCAAATGTTTCGGATATGGCTGCCGGTGGAATAAAGATGACTAATGCATTTGTTGCTCATCCTGTTTGTGGTCCATCACGAGCTGGCATTTTTACAGGGCGCTCTCCCGCAAGCTTTGGCACTTACAGTAATGACGATGCGATGTTAGGTATCCCACAAGATATCAAACTATTACCTGCATTATTTCAAGAAAACGGCTATGCCACTGCCAGTATTGGGAAATGGCATAATGCCAAGGTATTGAAAAAGCCTAAAATTGCAGCAGAAAAGCAAACTCGTGATTATCACGATAATATGATTTCGACACCGGAGCCGGGTTTCGCCCCCCATGAAAGAGGCTTCGATTATGCATATAGTTTCTATGCATCAGGGGCGGCACTTTGGAACTCCCCGGCTATGTGGCGAAATGGTGAAAACGTACCCGCCCCCGGCTACACCACGCACTTGTTAACGGATGAAGCCATTAAATTCATTGATGGCCATAAGGACAAACCTTTTTTTATCAACCTTTCATATAGTGTGCCGCACATTCCGTTAGAAGAAGCTTCTCCAGCGAAATATATGGATAAATTCAATACGGGTAATGTTGAAGCCGACAAATATTTTGCTGCGCTAAATGCAGCCGATGAGGGAATTGGTAAAATTATCAATACACTAAAGGAAAATGGTGAATTAGATAATACGCTAATTTTCTTTATTTCTGACAATGGTGCGGTACATGAGTCGCCAATGCCAATGAATGCGATGGATAAAGGTTTTAAAGGGCAAATGTTTAATGGTGGTGTACGCGTTCCATTTGTTGCTTATTGGCCAGGGCATATTCCTGCGGGTAAACACAGTGATGCGATGGTTTCAGCGATTGATATCTTACCAACCGCATTACAAAGCGCAGGGATCACCATACCCGATAGTATGAAGGTTGAAGGCAAAAATATTATGCCACTCTTGACGGGGAAAACAGAAAAGTCGCCACATAATTATTTGTATTGGACAGGGCCAGGGACGAAACATTACAGCGAAGAAAACCAAGATTTTTGGCATGGTTACCATGAATGGATCACTTATCAACGCAAAGAAATTCCAAACAACCCTAATTTAGAAAAACTATCGAAAGGTTCATGGGCTATCCGTGATGGAGAATGGGCACTTTATTTTTATGATGATGGTTCTAACCAGCTCCAATTATTCAATGATAAACAAAACCCAGCCGAATCGAATAATTTAGCGGCTCAATATCCAGAAAAAGTGAAAGAGTTAAAAACAGCTTATTATCAATGGATTAAAGATAAACCAAAACCTGTTGTATGGGGACAAGATCGCTACCAAGTCCTGATTGAATCAGCAAGATAAATACAAATTTTGTTTTATTCTGCGCGCAAGGATGCGCCTGTCTGCACCATAGAGAAATACGTATGACAATACCGACTGAACGCCCAAAACTGCCTTATGAGCATCCAGATATAAAAATTTATCAGAAATTATTCAAAGAGAATATCATTCGAAGATTAATTAGAAAGTCAGCTTATCAATGTAACGATAATCACATCACCGAAGTCTTTCAAGATGAAAGCCAATCACTTTCAGTTCTTTGCGAATTATTAGTCCGCTATACCGCAGAAGCCTTTGTTCATTATCAAGCTTGGGGCTACTCTCATGCCTATTACCCTGGCAGCCCTGGCCAACAGACTGTGCGAACAGATGCGCTAGAAGGCGTTAGCCGGGTACTGCCTTTGTTCGCTGCATGGTTAGTCCATAGCCGAAAAACCGCATTAAATGGGTTAAATTTAGCGTCGATTGACCTTCCTGAGATTATTAAAAATGCATTTTTGCATGGCACTGACCCCAATCATAAAGGCTATTGGGGAAGGCTTGACAATTATGACCAAAAAATTTGTGAATCGGCAGATTTAGCACTGACGCTTTGGTTAAGTCGTGAGTGGGTATGGGAAAAGTTGGATAGTTCTGTTCAACAACGTATTATTACATGGTTCGAACAGGTTAATCACTGTGATATCGTTGATAACAACTGGCATCTTTTTCCGCTTACCGTGCAGTTTGTGATCCGAGCACTCACCGGCCGAGATACTATTGCAATGTGGCGGTATGAAAGAGTGAAACAATTTTACGTGGGTGATGGTTGGTTTCGAGATGGTGCAAAGGGTAACTTTGATTACTACAATGCATGGGGTTTTTACTATTCACTATATTGGCTTAATCAAATTTGCCCTCATTTCGATGATGAGTTCATTCGTAGTTCCTTAAATCAGTTTAACCATCATTATCGTTATCTTATGACCCCACAAGGCATTCCATTTTTTGGCCGCAGTGCATGTTATCGCCTCGCGGTGTCCACGCCTTTATTAGCCGGCGTTGATTTAGGTGGAGATGCCGTGAGTGTGGGGGAGGCTAAAAATGCACTAGAAAGTACTTTGCGTTATTTTATTGGCCATGGTGCTTTAAAAGCAGGAGCGCCAACTCAAGGTTTATTTAGTTATGATGCGCGGCTAGTCGATAACTACAGTGGTCCTGCGAGTAGTTTTTGGTCATTACGTGCTGTAATTATTGCTTTGTATTGTGGTAACCGAATCCAACTTTGGGACAGCCCTTGTAGTCCGTTGCCAATTGAGCGTTCAGACTTTCATTTCGAAATACCGTCAATTTCGGCAACGGTTATTGGTGTGAAAGAAACACAAGAGGTTACCGTGATATTTCGTGAAGATTACCTCAAACAGCAATCCCCGTTGACGCGTCGCTTAGAGAAACAATTACGCTCTCAGAAAGTGATTGAAATGCTTCTAGGTCAATCAAGGCGCCCTAAAAACAACCTGTTACGTAAGGGGGTGACTAGCTATAGCTCTAAAATGACTCACTACTTCTAGACTTTCTTTCATTTGCTTTCAGTGCGAAAGGAATGGAAATGTGATTTAGATCTTTTACCTTTCTGTTTCTTTCGTTTAATATGATTCGAAATCAATCGAAAGGTAAGAGGCGATTATGTACTTGGTATCTACCCGTAATATGTTGAACAAAGCTCAACTGGGAGGCTATGCAGTTCCCGCATTTAATATTCATAATTTAGAAACTATTCAAGTTGTCATGGAAACTGCCGCAGAAATGGCATCCCCCGTTATTTTAGCTGGCACACCGAGTACCTTTTCTTATGCAGGAAGTGACTATTTGATAGCAATCTGCCAGCAGGCCGCTGAGCGTTATAAAGTCCCAGTGGCTTTGCATCTCGACCATCATGAAGATATTCCAGATATTTTCCAGAAAGTCTCCGCGGGTGTGCGCTCTGCGATGATTGATGCTTCTCATTTTCCGTTTGAAGAAAATATTCAAATTGTTAAACGGGTTGTTGATTTTTGCCATCAATGGGACTGCACGGTTGAGGCTGAACTAGGGCGTTTAGGTGGGCAAGAAGATGACTTAGTTGTCGATGCTGCAGATGCACTTTTCACCGACCCTGATGCTGCCGTAACTTTTATTCAAAGAACCAGTATTGATTCCTTAGCTGTTGCCATCGGAACCGCTCACGGCATGTACAAAAGTGAGCCTCATTTGGATTTTGTTAGGCTAGATGCCATCCGTAAGAAAACAGATTTACCGTTAGTTCTGCATGGTGCTTCGGGGATCCCTGATGCGGATGTTAGGCACTGTATTGACCTTGGAATTTGTAAAGTCAATGTCGCAACAGAACTCAAAATTGCGTTTTCTGATGCCATTAAGCAGTACTTCATTGAAAACCCAGAGGCTACGGACCCACGCCATTACTTGGTTCCCGGAAAGGCGGCGATGAAAGCGGTGGTGATGGATAAAATTCGTGTTTGCAAAAGTGATGGAACACTTTAACAAGTAAAAATTATCTGGATTTGCTGAGTATATAACCCAAATTTATTGCGGATGATTCGTAATAACTTTCTTTGAAAATAAAAGGAATGTCATGAAACAAGTTGCTGTTTTGCTCGCGGATGGCTTTGAGGAAGGGGAAGCGGTCGTTTTCATTGATATCATGCGTCGGCTAGATATTCATGTTGATGTGCTGTCCTGCATGGATTCGCTTATTTTAAATACGTATTTTGGTACTAAAATTAGTGCAGATTATCTGTTAGTCGATAAGTTATCCCATACTTATGATGCCATCATGATGCCAGGGGGTCCAAAAGGAACTGACCGCTTGTATGCGAATGAAAAAGTAGTTGATTTTCTTCGTCGGCATATACATGAGGATAAGTATATTTGTGCGCTATGTTCTTCAGGCGCGAAGGTGTTAGCGGCTCATGGGTTACTGGAAGGACGGCATTATAGTACAGGAGATAAGCTGGCTGAAAAATTTGATGATGGTATCTATGTCGACCAAGATGTTGCTGTTGATGGAAAATTTATTAGTGCAAAAGGACTTGGTGTAAGCTTTGAATTTGCATTTACCGTCGCAAAACATTTACTGGCTGACAATATTGATAAAGTGGATTGGCAAGCTAAACATATATATTTTAAACATTGGCCGCTTTCCTATCTATAATTTTTATTGGTAACTACGTACTTTTATATCGGCAATAAAGGTAATAAATAAAGCGGGAATAATATTTTCCCCGCTTTATTTTTATCAACTAGTCGAATGAAAATAAAAATAGAGACTTAATAGCGTATGAAGCCATTTTTTATCATGATAAGAATAAATGATAATTTATAAATATCATAACAATTAGATTTAAATTAGAAATTTTCCGCTATAAACATTAAGCTGGTCAGATATATAATCACTGGTAAGGAATGAAAATGCGGAATATTGCTATTACAAAAAATAATATTATTTCTGGCTTTCAATGGTTCTTTTTTATCTTTTGTAATACGGTTGTTATTCCCCCGACGTTACAGTCTGCTTTTCATTTGTCACCACAAACCACGTTTGTTATTACTCAGTATGCTTTTTTATTAACAGCTTTAGCTTGCTTGTTGCAAGCATTTATAGGCCATAAACGCTCTGTGATGGAGGGGCCAACAGGGTTGTGGTGGGCAACAATTTTAACCGTAACTTTGTCAGAATCTATACAAGGAACTCCTCTTGAGACGATTGGATGGAGTTTGGCCATGGGGATTTTTCTGTCTGGGATTATTACTATTCTTATTGGCCTAAGTGGTCTTGGTGGTTGGTTAGCGGGTTTGTTCAAACCAGGTGTGCTGGTGGTCTTTATGTTTTTACTTGGCGCGCAGCTGGTCACTATTTTTTTAAAAGGGATGTTAGGGCTACCCTTTGGTGTTGGCAGTGAAAATATTACAGTTAATTATCCTGTATTCTTTTTGGCGCTCGCAGTACTGGTATTTGTTATAGGGATTATTGTGTATTTACCTGTGAATATTAGTAAATATGCTTTATTGATTGGAACAATCATAGGGTGGGTTGCTTATAGTGGGTTATTTGGTAGCACGATATCATCTGTTTCATCAGGGGAGTGGGTACTATTTCCATTAGGCCGTTCCGATGAAATTAATATAAGTATTGTGATAACAGCAATTTTGGCTGGGATATTAAACACATCAAATACGTTTGGAGCAATGCGCGGAACGGATGTGTTTTACCCCGATTCATTACCCGTTAAGTCCTTATATCGGCGTAGTTTTATGATGTCAGGAGCTGTAACAATATTAGCAGCGCCGATAGGCGTAGTGCCTTTTTCACCGTTTGTTTTATCAATTGGTCTAATTACTCAAACAAAAGACAGTTCACGTATCTCTTTTACTATCGGCAGCCTTATTTTCTTATGTGTGGGGGGCGTTGCAGTATTGACGCAATTTTTCCGCTCTTTGCCGTTAGCCATTGGTAGCGCGGTTATGTTAGCGACTTATTTGCCGCTGCTATTTTCTTCATTTTCATTTCTTGCGGATATGAAACTGAATACACGTAATATTTATCGCCTCGCATTACCTATTTTTATTGGCATCTTTTTGATGTCAGCACCTGCTGCGGTACTAAATTCGTTACCAACAATGTTTAGTTCTTTACTGGGTAATGGGTTACTTATAGGCATTATATTGGCTCTTATTTTAGAAAATACGATCAAGTGGGATAAAATCGCCTAAATAATAAAAGAGCACTAAGCTGTTGTGCAGCTAATGCTCTTTTTCAGTAAAATTCTAGCGGCCTAAATAACCATCCCAATCTTTCCAAACGGGCTGTAAACCAGCTTGTACGAGTGCATTCGCTACTTGTGCGGCACTGCGGTTATCATTTGGGGAAAATTGTTCTAGCTCTTCTTTGGTATCGGCATAGCCACCTGGTTGGGTTTTCGAGCCGGCACTGACGTTGTTAATTGCCAATGGCACCACGTTATCACGGAAGTAAGGTGATTCACGAGTTGAGAGTGAAAGCTCGACATTCGGTGCCAGTAAGCGAAAAGCACAAATTAATTGCACTAATTCGGCTTCATTCATCAGTGATGCCGGTTCAACACCACCCGCACAAGGGCGTAAGCGAGGAAAAGAGATAGAATAACGACTTTGCCAGTAATGTTGCTGTAAGTACAACAAATGTTCTGCAACCATATAGCAATCGGTACGCCAACTGTTTGATAAACCAATTAACGCACCAAGGCCGATTTTATCTATGCCCGCTTCCCCTAAGCGTTCTGGAGTAGCTAAGCGCCAGTGAAAATCCTGCTTTTTGCCTTTGAGGTGATGGAGTTGATACGTGGGCTCATGGTAGGTTTCTTGATAAACCATCACACCGTCTAATCCCAAAGTTTTCAATTCCTTATACTCATCTGTGCTTAATGGTTGCACTTCCATCATTAAGGAACTGAAATAAGGACGAATGATGGGGAATGTGTGACGAAAATAGTCCATACCCACTTTACTCTGGTGCTCCCCGGTGACCAGTAATAAGCTATCGAAACCAATTTTGCGAATGGTTTCGCACTCATTGATGATTTCAGCGTCATTTAGCGTTTTACGTTTAATTTTATTACTCATCGAAAAACCGCAATAAGTACAATCGTTTGCGCATAGGTTCGATAAATAAAGTGGCACATAAAACCCAACGGCATGGCCAAAGCGTTGTCGGGTGAGTTTCTGAGCTTTTTGTGCTATCAGCTCAATATAGGGACGGGCAGCAGGGGAAAGCAGCGCCATAAAATCATCGAGTGTGAGTATATCCACCGCCAAAGCATGTTCTACATCGGCAGGTGTTTTACTGTTTATCCGCAGTGTCGTATCGTCCCAATCCAGTGCTTGTAAGCGTTCTTGGAAACTTGGGATCATGATAAGGCCCCTAAGAAACTGGTCAATGGGCTGGACGCTTGCGCCTGTTGCTTCGGTGCAGCTAAACCACTTTGATAAGCTAACTCAGCCGCTTCGACCGCGAGTTTAAACGCTTTTGCCATTAAAACGGGTTGCTTGGCAACGGCAATCGCCGTATTCACCAATACAGCATCCGCCCCCATCTCGATAGCTTCTGCGGCGTGGCTTGGTGCACCAATCCCGGCATCTACAACGACAGGCACAGAAGCTTGTTCAATAATGATACGGAGCATTTCTTTCGTTGCTAAGCCTTTGTTTGTGCCAATCGGTGCGCCTAATGGCATCACAGCGGCACAGCCAACTTCTTCTAAACGACGGCATAACACCGGGTCTGCGCTGCAATAAGGTAATACAACAAATCCCTCTTGAACGAGCTGCTCTGCGGCGAGTAATGTCTCGATGGGATCCGGTAGTAAATAACGCATATCCGGATGGATTTCGAGTTTGACCCAGTTAGTACCAAGGGCTTCACGAGCTAGGCGTGCAGCAAATATCGCTTCTTGGGCATTTTTTGCCCCTGAGGTATTTGGTAATAATTTCACGCCCAATTGCTGTAGAGGTTGTAAAATACCATCATCTTGCCCTCGTAAATCAATACGTTTCATTGCCATTGTCACCAATTGACTGCCGGATGCCGCAATGGCGTCTTGCATGAGGTTGGCACTGGCAAATTTACCTGTTCCAGTAAACAGGCGTGAGTGAAAAGTAAAATCTGCGATTTTTAACATCATTAGCCCCCAGCGATAGCTTGAAACAACAAGATATTATCTTGGTCATTAATGAGATATGAATTCCACTGACTCTTCGGAATGATCACTTGATTGATAGCAAGTGCAGTTCCCACCATTGGGCGATCGAGAGTGGAAAATAATTGATTAACCGTCAGTGGGGCATCGAATTCCATAGGTTGGTCATTAATTATGATATGCATGTTTCTTCCCGACAGATTGGACATTGCAGTGACGGCATTAATTGCAATGTATTCCATTGTTGCTGTTTTCCATCGAATAAACGCAATTTACCGCTCAATGAAGAGGGAAGGCCGACAAGTAATTTAATGGCTTCCAGTGCTTGCAACGTGCCGATAATCCCAACCACTGGCCCTAATACCCCAGCAGTGCGGCAGTTGCGTTCGGGTTCATCTTGGTCTGGGTATAAACAGGCATAGCAACCGGTACTAAATGGCGGCTCAAGTACCATTAATTGGCCACCAAACCCAACAGCACTGCCGCTGACTAAGGTTGTATTGGTCATGACACAGGCGGCATTAACTGCATGACGAGTGGCCATGTTATCGCAGCAATCAAGCACTAAGTCGACTTGTTCCGCTAATGGAATTAAAGTATCAACATCCAACTTTTGTGCGATAACATGGGTTCTTACCAACGGATTGAGTTGATGTAGCCTATCTGCGGCAAGCTGGGCTTTTGACTGGCCAATATCATCGGTATCGTAAAGTACCTGCCGTTGTAAGTTAGAAACGTGTAAGTCATCGTGGTCAGCTAGCCACAATTCGCCGACACCAGCGCCCGTTAAATAAAGGGATGCGGGAGAGCCTAAGCCCCCTAAACCGACAATTAGGGCTTTGCTATTTTTCAGTTTTTGTTGCCCCTCAGGACTGATGTCTTCAAGTAATAGCTGGCGGCTGTAACGCATGAATTCTTGGTCACTTAACATGATTGAATTCCTTAAATCATCATTAGCCCTGTTTTTATGACGATAAACTAGGGCTAATTTTGTGATTAAAAATCGACTAATTGGCGTGATCCCGCTCAATTAAATTCAGCAAAGTTTCTGTTGCGGCGCGCCAATCATCGGCTTTAGTAATCGCACTGACTAGCGCGACACTCCCCACTCCAGTTGCTAGCACGTCAGGCACTTTATCAATGGAAATCCCACCAATGGCTACCGTTGGGTAATCAGGTGTTGCTTCCACCATGGCTTTAAGTGTTTCTAAACCCTGAGGCGAAGAAGGCATCTCTTTGGTTTGTGTTGGAAAGATATGCCCCATGGCAATGTAGGAAGGGCGAACCGATTTTGCGATAGCCAATTCATGCTCATCGTGCGTTGATATTCCTAAATGTAAGCCTGCTTGGTGGATTGCTAATAAATCGGTAGTTTCCAAATCTTCTTGGCCTAAATGTACGCCATAAGCACCAAACTCGACCGCTAACCGCCAGTAATCATTAATGAATAAGCGTGCGTTATGTTTTTCCCCGAGCGCAATAGCTTGTTGAATCTCATCACGAACATCTGCGTCAGATTTGTCTTTGATACGCAATTGAATTGTGGAAACACCTGCATTAAGCAAACGTTCAATCCATTCAACGGAATCCACAACGGGATAAAGCCCAAGGCGTTGTGCAGTCTCAGGAAAAGGGCTATTTGGGAGAGTTATAGCATTAGGCAATTTTGGCATTTTCATCCACCTCAGCATTCACAATTTCAGCACCGTGATAGAGTTCGCTGCCATGGGCACGGAAGGCTTCTGACATCTGTTCCATACCCGCTTCTTTTTCATTTGCTTCTTTTTGGGCCGCGTAGTCACGAACCTCTTGGGATATTTTCATTGAACAGAATTTAGGCCCACACATAGAACAGAAATGAGCAATTTTCCCAGAGGCTTGTGGTAAGGTTTCATCGTGATATTTGCGAGCAGTTTCAGGATCTAACGCCAAGTTAAATTGGTCTTCCCAGCGGAATTCAAAACGGGCTTTGGACATGGCGTTATCACGGATCTGTGCACCTGGGTGGCCTTTAGCAAGGTCAGCGGCATGGGCTGCAATCTTATAAGTGATTAGCCCTTGTTTAACATCTTCTTTGTTCGGTAATCCTAAGTGCTCTTTAGGGGTGACATAACATAACATCGCACAGCCAAACCAACCGATCATGGCGGCACCAATACCAGAGGTAAAGTGGTCATAACCCGGAGCAATATCTGTTGTTAGAGGCCCTAACGTATAGAATGGCGCTTCGTGGCAGTGCTCTAACTCTTCGGTCATATTGCGGCGGATCATTTGCATTGGTACGTGGCCGGGACCTTCAATCATGACTTGAACATCATATTCCCACGCAATTTTTGTGAGCTCACCAAGGGTATGGAGCTCGGCAAATTGAGCTTGGTCGTTGGCGTCTTGAATTGAACCGGGGCGTAGTCCATCCCCTAACGACAAGGAAACGTCGTAAGCGGCACAAATTTCACAGATTTCACGGAAGTGCTCATACAGGAAATTTTCTTGGTGATGAGACAAGCACCATTTTGCCATGATAGAGCCACCGCGAGAGACGATCCCTGTTAGGCGTTTAGCGGTCATTGGCACATAGCGTAGCAATACGCCGGCATGGATAGTGAAGTAATCGACACCTTGTTCTGCTTGCTCTAATAATGTGTCACGGAACATTTCCCACGTGAGATTTTCGGCGACGCCGTTCACTTTTTCGAGAGCTTGGTAAATCGGAACTGTACCAATAGGCACGGGGCTATTACGTAAAATCCATTCGCGGGTTTCGTGGATATAACGGCCAGTGGATAAATCCATGACGGTATCTGCCCCCCAGCGTGTTGACCAAATCAGTTTTTCTACTTCTTCTTCAATGGATGAGGTGACCGATGAATTACCAATATTGGCATTAACCTTAACCAAGAAATTACGACCAATAATCATTGGTTCTGATTCGGGGTGGTTGATATTGGCTGGGATAATAGCGCGACCCGCCGCCACTTCTTGGCGAACAAATTCAGGGGTAATATTCTCTGGCAAATTTGCGCCAAAGCCTTGGCCTGGATGTTGTTGCAATAAAACTTCGCCACGAATACGTTCACGTCCCATATTTTCGCGGATTGCAATAAACTCCATTTCAGGGGTAATGATACCTTTGCGTGCGTAATGTAATTGGGTAACACACTTGTTAGTTTGGGCTTTTAACGGGTGAGGACGGTTGTTAAAGCGCAGATGGTCGAGTCCTGCATCTGCAAGGCGTTGTTGAGTAAAATCGGAACTTAAATTTTCGACAGGTACGGTATCAGCACGTTCACTTATCCATGGCGCCCGAATTTTTTTAAGGCCTTTATGGACATTTAATTCAGAAACTGGGTCGCCGTAAGGGCCTGAAGTGTCGTAGATAGGAACGGGTTCGTTGTCTTCAAATTGCGGGTTGTCTTTGTCGCCACCAATAAGGGTTTGTGAAAGCTGAATTTCTCGCATAGGAACCTGAATATCATCCCTAGAGCCTTGCAAATAAATCCGCTGTGAATTGGGAAATGAGACTCCTGAAAGGGTATTAATGTAGTTCTCTGCGGCGTCTCTTTGGGCTTTGCGTGTGCGAGCCGGTGCTGCTTGCGGCGATAAGTCTGCGGTAGGAATAACGTTTTGTTGTGTATTATTGGACATAGCAATTTCCTGACATTGTCACGGCTATCACAGATTAGTGTGTAGCGGGTTTATCGAAAGAAAGTTGCTTGTCAGGAGTTCGGAGGAGTAATAAAAAAGACATTGCGTTTAATTTTTAGCCAAATGAGAGATGGCAAAAAGACGCTGAGTGATTACTCTTGTTCCCTTCGCGGGTATTAACCCGATCAGGTTCCGCGGATCCCGAATTAACGGTCTCAGCCCGATGCTATGCATACTAGGCACTCCGACAAGAGATTTCAGTATAAGCTTTCCTCGTCATTCTTCAAGCGATAAGTGCGTTGGCTGGACTCGGCTCCCCAAGTCACATACTTGTGTATGCTCCTTGGGATAATTCTATTCATCTCCTTCCTCTAGTACGAATAATTTAGAGGAACCTTTTAAAGGCAAGTTAGTTAAAACCTAAAAAATTGAAATCAAGGCTGAGATAAAAATAAGGTTTATAAATTCCACTGATATTGCGGCCAGTGATTTTCATTGGCGGCTTGAAGAAGGCGTGGGTCGCCGTTGACGATAAAGGTTTCGTCGGCAAATTGGCACATTGGGAGATCGTTGGCGGAGTCGGAGTAGAAATACACGTAGGCGTCAGTGATTGGCTGGTGGCGGATCCAAGCTAATAGGCGTTTGACTTTACCTTCTTTAAAGGTTGGGATACCGTCAATTTCGGTCGTATAGCAGCCATTTTGTTGTTTAATATCGATCCCCATGGCGACGTCTGCACCAAGTTTTTCGGCGACCTTTTTCACAATAAATGAAACAGTTGCAGAGATCACAATAATTGGGATCCTTTTAGCTCGATAATTTGCGATCGTTCTAATCGCTTCAGGGTAGATCCGCGGTAAAATCACGCTTTGTACAAAATCATCCAACCAGATATCCACTTGCTCAGTTTTTACATTGGCGAGGGTTTGCAGGTTAAAACGTAAGTAAGTCGGCATATCTAATGTGCCTGCATTATATTGCGCCATCATGGCTTTATCCGCCTCCACAAATTGCGGATCGCTGATAATTTGCTTGTCCCACAGATATTGTGTCCACAATACGCTGCTATCACCTTGAATTAACGTATCATCTAAGTCAAAAATGGCCAGTTTGTTTTGCATTATATTCCTATCTGATTATTAACTAAGTGTGCGAATTTCATTTTTATTAAACATAAGTTCAAGACGAGTGCCTGGCTCAAATAAGCGTTCTGATGAGCGATTGAGTAAATCAACTGTCATGTGACCAGCAGGTGTATCGACGCTATAACGAATGATATTTCCCAATAATTGATGGTCAACAATAATAGCATCAACAGGGTGAGAAATATGGCTACCATATTGGCGACCCGCTTCTTTGACATATATAGACTCAGGGCGGATAGCAAGTGTACCTTGTAAATCAAGACCTAACATCGAATTGGCTTTTTCGGAGTCAACAAGGTTGTAATGCCCCATAAACCGAGCGACAAATTCTGTTGCTGGTTGGGTATAAATATTCTCTGCCGTGCCACTTTGCACAATCTGGCCTTTATTCATAAGAAAAATACGGTCAGACATAATCATAGCCTCATCTTGATCATGAGTAACAAAAATTGTCGTTAAACCCAATTCGCGTTGAATCTGGCGAATTTGCTGGCGTAAGTGCTTGCGAATACGAGCATCAAGAGCGGAAAGTGGCTCATCAAGTAACAAAATTTGCGGTTTCATGACTAATGCCCTTGCGAGTGCTACTCGTTGACGCTGTCCACCTGATAGCTGATGGGGAAATTGTTGTTCTTTTCCTTGTAACTCAACTAATTCGATCACTTCAGCGACTGCTTTAGACCTTGCTTGGCTATCAATTTTACGCATTTTTAAACCAAACGCGATATTGTCAACCACAGTCATATTGGGAAATAACGCATAACTTTGGAACACCATACCCACCCCGCGTTGCTGCGCAGCTTGGTGGGTTACATTCTGGCGATTAATATAAAGTTCACCATCATTAAGTTGTTCAAGTCCTGCGATACAGCGTAATAAAGTTGATTTTCCGCAACCACTTGGGCCCAGTAGGGTAATAAATTCGCCTTTTTCGATAGTAAACTGAATATCAGCAAATACCTGATTAGTACCAAAAGATTTAGCTAAGTTTTCCGCAATAACATAACTCATCATTCATCTCCTGAACGATTTAATCGCATTGCTAACCATGTCAGCAATAAGGTAAACAGAAAATATGACATCACCAGAGCAGAAGTGAAATGTCCGCTGGTTTGTCGCATATTGAAAAGATAGATTTGCAAGGTTTCATAACGTGTTCCCACTAGAATATTGGCAAACACAAATTCACCCATTAAAAATGAAAATGAAATTAATAATGAGACCAACATACCTTTGCGAATATTTGGTAACACAATCATCATAAAAGCTTGGAAAGTACTGGCGCCGAGTAAATGTGCAGCGTCCATTAAGTCATGTAAATTAATACCTTGAAAGCTATTCGCAAGAGCACGATACATAAAAGGTAACGTGATGGTGAAATAAGTACCAATCAGGATCCAAGGAGTGCCAACTAACATGAATGGTTCATCGGCAAATATTTGCAGCAAGCCCACCGACGAGACGACAGGCGGAATCGCAAAGGGTAAAATAATCAGTAAATCCATCACCCCTTTGAGTTTAGGGAACCGATAAAATACCGCAAATGTCATCGGCAAAATAATTAATGTGCTAACCAGCAACGTACCAAAGCAAATTATTAATGAACGACCAAATGCCATGAGAAAACGCGAGTCTTGCCACAATTGTAGATACCATTTGATGGACAAGGCATCGGGTAGCACAGTGGCTCCCCAAGAGCTGGCGATGGAATACAAAAATGTGGCAATAATAGGTAGCGCTAATAGGCTAGCAACACTGATTAATACTAACTTATGGAGCCATAATCCAGAGGGTTTATTGTTATTGGTTATCACTTGGCTAATCACATTATTATTTTGCATGGTAGCTCCGCTTGATTAACCAATGATGGATAGCAGTAATAAAAGCTAAGATAGCGATAAGTAGCATTGATAATGCAGCAGCCATATTCGGTTCGAGAAACAAATCGCCGGAAACTAAACTGGCAATTCGGATAGTCACAAGGTTGTAATTACCACTCGTTAAGGCATAAGTACTGGCGTATGCGCCCATGGCATTAGCAATTAGGATAATAAAAGTGCCAAGTAAAGCAGGAGAAAGCACTGGAATTGCGACTTTTAACCAATAGGTTAGCTTACTTGCTCCCATCGTTTTCGCTGCGTCTTCCCACTCCGGTTTTAGTGCATCAAAGGCGGGGTATAGCAACAAAACACCTAATGGGATCTGAAAATACACATACAACAGCATTAACCCGCTGGCACTGTATATATTAAAATCTTCGATAATTCCCCACGCCTTGAGTTGTAAGGTAATTGCGCCATTGAAGCCCAAAATAATAATGAATGCAAAAGCAAGGGGGACACCACTGAAATTACTGGCCATGGTGGTGAAGGAGATCATTATCCGGCGAATTTTCCCTTGCATTTTATAAATGGAAAATGCCGTGATACTGGAAATGAATAAGCCAATTACACTGCAAATAACGGAAAGCCATAGGGTATTTTCAAACGCTTGTAAGTAAAAATCATTATTGAATACTTCAAGGTAGTTACCTAATGACCATGCTTCTTCGTAGATAAAGCTATTAATTAGCACCCAAACCATTGGGGCGATTTGGAATAGACTAAACAGCACAAAGAATGGCAGCAGTAGCAGTGCAGCGCGCCAATGAAAACGAGCAAAGCGTTTTTTTAACATGGCAATTTTTCCCTGTTGTTGGTATGCCTGTTCACAGGGGGCAGGAATATCAGCCATTACAAATCTCCTTGTAACAGCGCATCACAAACTGGTTTATCGAGAGAGTGGGTTCCAAGTAAACGACAAATGGTTCCACAAATCTCAGTTTGCTCAATATTGCAGGGTTGATGAGAAAATTGCGAACCGACAACAAACAATGGAACTAAACACTCTTCAGGGAGTGTCCCTCCGTGGCTGCGATCATTATTCATACCGTGATCACTCGTGATCAGAATTTGATAACCTTGCTCAACCCATGTAGGAATATAATTCGACAGGATAATATCTGCATGGCGTGCTGCATTACGGTATTGTGGGGAATCAAAGCCAAACTTATGCCCTGTATCATCTATATTCATAGGGTGAATCAATAAGAAATCAGGATCAAATTGACTACGTAAATATTCCGCATCAACAAATAAATGGTCATCAGGGTAATGATCTGCTTGATAAAAGCAGCCATGTTGGATGGTTAGCGACTCATCATGGGTAAAACGGTCTCTTGTTGCTACGAAAGGTGCTCGGTTATACAGTTCACTCACCCAATAATAAGCAGCGGCGGCAGTTGTTTTACCTGCAAGGCGAGCAAGAGAGAATATGCTGTCAAAATGGGATAACCGGACAATTTGGTTATTTACAATACCGCTTTTGACAGGTGGAACTCCCGTTAGTATACATTCATATAGAGGGCGAGACATCGAAGGAAGCTCGCACTCTAATCGGTAAAGTGTTGCACTGTCGGCTTTGATTAAACCGTTGAGATAGCCCATACAATGATGGGCTACTGAATAACTTAAACCGTCAAGGACAACAAGTATGACTTTCTCAGACATCAATTTTTTCCTAAAATCAATACGTTAAATTACTGCTGGTGGATCAAAACTTGTTGTTGCCACATTTTAGGGAGATTACGAGACGATTTTTCCCAACCTTCTGCATTCTTAATGGGTTGAACATTTTTATATTGTTCTTCGGGTAGTAATTTGGATTTAATATCATCAGGTAAGGTTAAATATTGTGCACGAATTGGCCGAGCGTAGCCTTCTGCAAGGTTTAATTGGCCTTTGTCACTGAAAATAAATTCACGAGCTAGTTTTGCTGCATTTGGGTTTTTGGCAAATTTATTGATGATAGTAGTGTAACCTGAAATGACAGAACCGTCAGATGGGATCACAACCGTAAAGCGATCACGGTTGATCTGATCGCGGTAATTCAGTGCGTTGAAGTCCCATAAGATACCAACTTCGACTTCACCTTTCTCGATATTTGCGACAGTTGGATCATTAACGGATAGGCGTTTTTGTTTGGCGAGTTCAGCAAAAAGCTCAATGGCAGGTTTTAGGTTATTTTCATCACCACCACGGGCAAATGCGGCGGCTAGTACAGCATTATTAGCTTGTGCAGCGATACCAACATCCCCAACGGTGACTTTATATTTCCCTTTTAGTAAATCATCCCAGCTTTTCGGTGCATCTTTCACTAAGTCATTATTAATCATGAAAGCAATAGACCCCGTATAGGCTAAAGCCCAATGACCGTCTTTGTCTTTTGCCCAATCAGGAATTTGTGACCACGTTGTTGGTTTATAAGGTTGAGTCACTCCCTTTTGCACGGCAACAGGCCCAAAAGAAGCACCGACATCACCAATATCTGCCGTCGCATTATTTTTTTCTGCGGCAAATTTGGCAATTTCTTGAGCGGAGCTCATATCAGTATCTTGATGCTTCAACCCATATTGTGTCGCTAAGTCTTGCCAAGTTCCTTTCCAGTTAGCCCAAGTGTCAGGCATTCCAACGCTGTAAACTTGCCCTTCTTTTTTCGCTGCATCGATTAACTCTGCTAAATTAGCATCAGCAGCTAATGTCACACTGGATGCGGTCAATGATAGTAAAATCGCAGGAACGATAGTTTTCATTATTTTCTCACTTTTGCAGAACGGTGAACCGTATTGGTTACTTAGCATCCTAATTTTAATAAGTGACAGTTAGTTGATCCTTTTATGACAGTTTTTAGACATTTTATGGAATGGAACGTCTAAAAAGTGTCAAAATTGACAAAGAAAAATAATGAAACAAACGTTTGAATGACATTGTGTCAAAGCAGTGTATTGTGTCATTAATAGATTGATTTTATCGACAATAAAAACTAACAAAAGATGTGGAAAATGAATAAGTTAAAATTATCAGGAACAGAAAGTGGTTGGTGGTTTATCTGTTTTTCCGGGCGTTTGTGGTTACCTCATGGGGATATTCCACGAGGTATGGCAAAGGACTATTTGTTAGAAGGAAAAACAGCAACGCCAATCGGTGAGTGGCAAGGGGAAATCGTCTGGTTGATCGCCGAAAAAATGCCATCAAATATGGCATCTCCTCGTCTCGTTGCTGCGCAAGATGAAGGTTTATTTCGTCTTGCTGGGCGAGGCGTGCAATTGGCGGAATTCTATCGCTCTCATCGTTATTGTGGCTATTGTGGTACGGCAATGCGCCATAGTGAAACAGAATGGGCGTGTTTGTGTGACCATTGCCATGAGCGTTATTATCCGCAGATTGCCCCTTGCATTATCGTGGGAATTCGTCGTGATGACCATATTCTATTAGCTCAGCACCGGCGCCATTCACAAAATCCATTATTTACCGTATTAGCGGGCTTTGTTGAAGTCGGTGAAACATTAGAAGAAGCTGTTATGCGCGAAGTCATGGAAGAAAGCCATATAAAAGTGAAAAATATTCGTTACGTATCTTCACAACCATGGCCTTTTCCTCATTCCTTAATGATGGGATTTCTTGCGGATTATGAGAGTGGCGATATTAAAGTAGACCCTAAGGAACTGGTGAGCGCAAATTGGTATCATTACAATGAATTACCCTTGATCCCACCGGCGGACACAATCGCTAGACGTTTGATTGAAGATACGGTCGCATTGTGTCGTCAGAGTGAATATGAAACGGGCAAATAGCGCAGCGCTGATATTGTTACCATTAACATGATACAATAATGAACTTCGCTCTTAGCCATTTGCGGCGGCCACTTATAATAATGGAGTAAATAATGACTGAGTTAAAAAATGACCGCTATCTACGTGCTTTGCTACGTCAGCCTGTAGATGTGACCCCTGTATGGATGATGCGTCAAGCAGGGCGTTACCTGCCTGAATATAAAGCAACACGCGCTGAAGCTGGTGATTTTATTGCTCTGTGCAAAAACACCGAATTGGCTTGTGAAGTGACATTACAGCCATTACGTCGTTTTCCATTAGACGCTGCAATTTTATTTTCTGATATTCTCACTATCCCTGATGCAATGGGGCTTGGGTTATATTTCGAAACGGGTGAAGGCCCACGTTTCCATAAACCGATTATGAGCGCGGCAGATGTAAAAAATATCCCTATTCCTGATCCTGAAATGGAACTTGGTTATGTGATGGATGCTGTCCGTGCTATTCGTAAAGCTCTTGAAGGTAATGTGCCACTAATTGGTTTCTCTGGTAGCCCGTGGACACTAGCGACTTATATGGTGGAAGGCGGTAGTAGCAAAGCATTCACTAAAATCAAAAAGATGATGTACGAAGACCCGAACACATTACATTTGTTATTGGATAAACTGGCAGACAGTGTCATTTTATACTTGAATGCTCAAATTCGCGCAGGTGCACAGTCCGTGATGATTTTTGACACATGGGGTGGGGTCTTAACTAAGCGTGATTATTTACAGTTTTCATTGAATTATATGCATAAAATTATTGATGGCTTAATTCGTGAAAATGATGGTCACCGTGTTCCTGTCACCTTATTCACTAAAGGTGGCGGCCAGTGGTTAGAGGAAATGGCCGCAACGGGTTGCGATGCATTAGGCCTTGATTGGACGACTGAAATTGCAGATGCTCGTCGTCGTGTCGGTGATAAAGTTGCTTTACAAGGCAATATGGACCCATCCATGTTATATGCGCCACCGGCTCGTATTGAAGAAGAAGTGCAAAATATTCTATCAGGCTTCGGCCAAGGTGAAGGGCACGTATTTAATTTAGGTCATGGTATCCATCAGGATGTTCCACCTGAGCATGCAGGTGCATTTGTCGATGCTGTTCACCGTTTATCTCGCCAATATCATCAATAATTATCGTTTATTGATCTTCTTGATTTGTGGTGTATTTATAGAATCTTGTAAGTACACCATTATCATCTATGATTAAGAATAATTAAATCTCATAAGCAATGGATGCATGATGGTTTTAGATACTCAATTGTTACGAAAAGAACAAACTAGCCAGGCTTCAAAAATCATTTTGCAGGATGAATTTGCACCACTCAAACTGATTGGTGGAGCCGATGTAGGCTTTGAACAGCAAGGTACTATTACGCGTGCGGTGGTAGCTGTACTATCTTGGCCACAGTTAGAACTTGTTGAGTATCAAATAGCTCGAATACCGACTCAATTGCCTTATATACCGGGGTTACTTTCTTTTCGTGAAGTCCCTGGGTTAATGGCGGCGTGGGAAAAAATACAAAACAAACCTGAATTAGTGCTTGTGGATGGGCAAGGGATTGCACATCCGCGGCGGTTTGGTGTTGCCTGCCATTTTGGGTTACAAGCGAATATAGCCACAATTGGTGTTGCAAAAAGCCGTCTATGTGGTGATGCGGTTGAGTTAAGTGAAGAGCCTGAAAGTGTTCAGCCGTTAATGGCAGGTGAAAATCAACTCGGTTGGGTGTTGCGGAGTAAAAAACGCTGCAAACCATTATATGTTTCGCCGGGCCATAAAGTAGGTTTTTCGTCTTCCCTAGCGTGGGTTAAGCAGTGTCTAAGAGGCTATCGGTTGCCAGAACCGACGCGTTTTGCTGACGGAATTGCATCAAATCGAACGTTTTTTAAGCGAATGAATGAGAAAATCAGCTAATTATCAGCAAAATATGTGGCATTGACAGATTTTCAGGTAAACTGCGAAGTATTAAGATTGATGAGTCAGAAATTATGTTAAGAAATCCCATTCATTTGAGGTTGGAAAAATTAGAAAGCTGGCAACATACTACTTTCATGGCGAGCCTATGTGAAAGAATGTATCCGAACTTTCAAATGTTTTGTCAGCAAACTGAATTTGCCGATGCAAAAGTTTATCGTTCCATCCTTGATTTAGTTTGGGAAACTTTGGTCATTAAAGATAGCAAAGTCAATTTCGACAATCAGTTAGAAAAATTAGAAGAAATTATCCCATCAGCAGATGATTTCGATATGTATGGTGTGTATCCAGCTATTGACGCCTGTATTGCATTAGGTGAAATTATTCATTCGAAATTGAGCGGTGAAACCCTCGAACACGCAATATTGGTTAGCGAAGCATCCATTCGTACAGTTGCCATGCTCGAAATGACTCAAGCAGGGCGGGAAATGACAGAAGAAGAACTCAAAGAAATCCCGGCCGTTGAAGAAGAATGGGATATCCAGTGGGACATTTTCCGCTTACTGGCAGCTTGTGAAGAGCGCGACTTAGAGTTAATTAAAGGATTAAAATCTGACCTCCGCGAAGCGGGGGTGAGCAATATAGGTATTACTTTAAGCTGATTTTCGCATTTTCATTATCGAAAACGTGACTTGACGCAGTAATGCTGAGTACTAAGACTTCACATTTGCCCCTACTCTGGTCTACATTTAGGGGCGAGAAGAAGTGGCTATCGGGGGCGTGTATCAGGGGCTGTCAATTTGGCATATCCGACGCACTCGATGCTTTGCAAACGATAAACACACTGTGTAAGGATAATTTATGAACAAGACTGAATTAGTTGATGCTATCGCAGAATCAGCGGACCTGACCAAAGTTCAGGCAAAAGCGGCATTAGAATCTACTCTGAATGCTATTTCTGAAACGCTGAAAAAAGGCGAACAAGTCCAACTGGTCGGTTTCGGTACTTTTAAAGTTAGCCATCGTGCTGCGCGTACTGGTCGTAACCCACAAACTAAAGCAGAAATCCAGATTCCTGCTACAACTGTACCTGCTTTCTCTGCCGGTAAAGCACTGAAAGAAGCTGTAAAATAAGAACATTGTACAGCCGAATCACCAGAGGGGGTAAAAAACTACCCCTTTTGTTTATTCAAAAAGGGTTGCTGGTGTTGGGAACTATCTCAATGCTAAGCGCCTGTTCTTCTAATGCACCAAAGCTCCCTGAGTTTAGTGCAAGTGGTTTTATTGCCGATGATGGCGTCATTCGTATGTGGCGGCTAAATAATGCAAAAAGCCAACCTCTGGTCTTAATGGTGGTTTATAGCCCCTATAAAGGTACAGACACTTCCGTTAATTTCTTCGAGTATCGCTCTGGTAACCTCTGGCAAATTCGTAGCCAAATCTTGAATCAAAAAAATGGCGATATCACCGAACAATTACGCTTCGATAGAAATAATGACGTTATTTTTATGCAGCGTGCTCAAGATGGCCATAAAACATCACTTTCGGCTGATGAAATCACGCGTTGGCGCTTTGAAGCGGAACGCGTACTTGAGACAAACACCGCACTGATTGTCGGCGGCGTCAAACTCTATCAAGGTCGCTGGCAACAAGGAAAAGTGACCACATGTGAAGGTGATGTGCGTGAAGTGGCTTTCGAACCCTATGCTGAAAATTGGTTGCAAAACCGTGCAAAAGTGTGGCATTCCCAGCTAAATTTAGCGTGGTTGGAGTCTTCAGAGGGAAACCAGCTTTTGATGGTGGCGGATACTGATTTTTGCCGCTGGCAGCCTTCTAAAGATTCTTTGTAATATCACCGTTCGTCGTCTTTCAATCCATAGCTTTGTTGGATACTCTCAGCTACTTAGGTCACATACTTATGTATGCTCCCTAAGATATCTTCGTTTGCCGCCTAGCTCTGAATTGAAATACTTAGAGCCGATACTTTTACTCGTCTACTCGTCGTTTTTCGAGCCTCAGCTATATTGCTACGTTCGCTCACTCTAGTTACATACTTATGTATGTTCCTAGAGATTCTCTCTCTTGCCGCTTTGCTGTGATTCGAAATACTTAGAGCCATTGTCTGTGTGAATGGTCAAAGGCAAAAACAAGTTCAAAAAATAGAAAATAAAAAAGCTGATAAAAGTTTCCTCTTATCAGCTCAGGGAATGGTTTAGTACTTTGTATTATTTTATACGAGCGATAGCGCGGTAGCCGATGTCGTTGCGGTAGAAGCTATCATTCCAGTGAATGGTTTTGGCGACGTCATAAGCTTTGTTTTGTGCTTTAGCAATATCATTACCCAATGCCGTTACGCATAGGACGCGACCACCGGCAGTCACGACTTCTCCATCTTTCATGCGAGTACCAGCATGGAAAACTTTACTATCCGTGGATTCAGTGGTTGGTAAACCTGAAATTACATCGCCATTGTGGTAATCACCTGGGTAACCACCTGCAGCAATTACTACCCCTAAAGCAGGGCGCTCATCCCATAATGAATCTTTACCCGCTAACTCACCTTTCGCACCCGCTAGGCACAGAGCAACTAAATCCGACTGTAAGCGCATCATAATAGGTTGAGTTTCAGGATCGCCAAAACGGCAGTTGAACTCGATAACTTTTGGGTTACCTGCTTTATCAATCATCAAACCTGCATATAAGAAGCCTTGATAGCGGTTTCCTTCTTGGTCCATACCTTTAACTGTAGGGTAAATGACTTGTTCCATCACGCGCTGGTGTATTTCATCTGTCACAACAGGAGCTGGGGAGTAAGCGCCCATTCCACCTGTATTTAGGCCGGTATCACCATCCCCAACACGTTTGTGATCTTGGCTAGTCGCCATTGGGATGACATTTTCACCATCTACCATAACGATGAAACTCGCTTCTTCACCATCAAGAAACTCTTCGATCACGATACGGTGGCCTGCATCACCAAAGGCATTCCCTGCTAACATGTCATGAACAGCTTCTTTCGCTTCTTGCAGAGTCATTGCAACAATAACCCCTTTACCTGCTGCCAGCCCATCTGCTTTGATCACGATTGGCGCACCGACTTTATCTAAGTAAGCTAAAGCAGGTTCAATTTCAGTAAAATTTTCATAAGCCGCAGTAGGAATATGATGACGAGCTAAAAAATCTTTGGTAAATGCTTTTGAACCCTCAAGCTGTGCAGCACCTTGGGTTGGGCCAAAAATAGTTAAGCCAGCAGCTTTAAATGCATCGACGACACCAATAACCAATGGTGCTTCAGGGCCGACAATAGTTAAACCAATTTGCTTATCTTTGGCGAATTGAAGTAATCCATTGATATCAGTTGCCGAAATATTGACATTTTCAAGGGTTGGCTCTAATGCTGTGCCTGCATTGCCTGGGGCAACATACACTTTGTCTGCTAAAGGAGATTGAGCCGCTTTCCAAGCTAAGGCATGTTCACGGCCGCCGCCACCAATAATCAAAATATTCATTACTAGACTCCTAATAAATTAGTGACGGAAATGACGCATATTAGTGAAAATCATGGCAATACCATGTTCATTTGCAGCCGCAATGACTTCATCATCACGGATAGAACCACCTGGTTGGATAACACAGGTTACTCCAACAGCAGCTGCGGCATCAATACCATCGCGGAATGGGAAAAAGGCATCTGAAGCCATTGCACAGCCAGCGACTTCTAAACCTTCATCAGCGGCTTTAATACCTGCAATTTTTGCAGAGTAGACACGGCTCATTTGCCCTGCACCAATTCCAACGGTCATGTCATTTTTGGCATAAACAATCGCATTCGATTTCACAAATTTCGCGACTTTCCAGCAGAACATGGCATCTTTTAATTCACGCTCTGTAGGTTGGCGGTTTGTGACTACACGTAGCGCTTCCTTTTCAACCATACCTAAGTCACGGTCTTGTACCAATAAACCACCATTCACACGTTTAAAGTCTAAGCCTGCAACTGGTTTGCTCCATTCGCCACATTCAAGTACGCGAACGTTTTGTTTAGTCTCAAGAATAGGTAATGCATCTTTAGCAACAGAAGGCGCAATAATGACTTCCACAAACTGGCGATTGATAATGGCTTGAGCAGTTTCTTTATCTAATTGACGATTGAAAGCGATAATGCCGCCAAAAGCAGAAGTTGGATCAGTTTTGAATGCGTTATCATAAGCAGCATGGATAGAATCACCGATAGCGACACCACAAGGGTTTGCATGTTTAACAATGACACAAGCAGGTTCTTCGAATGATTTAACGCATTCAAGAGCCGCATCGGTATCAGCGATATTGTTATAAGACAGGGCCTTACCTTGGATTTGCTGAGCAGTTGCAATAGATGCTTCTTTTGGGTTTTCTTCTATATAAAAAGCGGCATCTTGATGGCTGTTTTCTCCATAACGCATATCTTGTTTCTTAATAAAATTTAAATTCAAGGTGCGAGGGAAGCGGCCAGAAGGCTGGGTCGTATCACCATAATAAGGGGCAACTAATTCACCAAAGTAATTCGCAATCATGCTGTCATAAGCTGCAGTGTGTTCAAAAGCTTTAATTGCGAGGTCAAACCGCGTAGACCAATTGAGCGAGTTTTCGTGGTTATCCATTTCATCAATAATGATTTGATAGTCATTACTATTTACTACAATTGCTACGTCTTTATGATTTTTAGCCGCGGAGCGCACCATGGTTGGGCCGCCGATATCAATATTCTCTACAGCATCTTCAAGGGTACAATTTGGTTTTGCCACCGTTTGGGCAAACGGATATAGATTAACAACGACCATATCAATAGGTGCAATATCATGCTGTTGCATAATGGTATCATCCGTACCACGACGACCTAAAATTCCGCCATGCACTTTCGGGTGCAATGTTTTTACTCGGCCATCCATCATTTCAGGGAACCCTGTGTAATCTGAAACTTCAGTTACGTTTAGTCCTGACTCAGCGAGTAACTTTGCAGTACCGCCGGTAGATAAGAGCTCAACACCACGTTGAGATAACGCCTTAGCGAATTCAACAACCCCTGTTTTATCAGACACACTAAGCAGGGCACGACGAATAGGACGAAGCAGTTGCATGAGATAGATCCCTTGGATTTGAATAAATAAGGCAATAACGAATATCAGTCAGTCAAAAACTCAACGAGCTTTTCTTATATACCTATTATATCTATTGATGAAAGCAAAGCGGAATTTGCCAGTTTTCTCAATAACAATATATAAGTCACTAACAATTTCAGAACATAAAAACAAAATCAATGCTGAAATTTCGAGCCAATTGTAACGCAAACGTTTGCGTAATGCGCGATAATTTTAAAATTATTTTCATGTTGTGGATAACTTCGTGTATAAGTCGGTATAAGTAGGGGTTTTGCTGTGGAATGCAGCAGTTGAATAAAAAAATGCAAAAAAGGGGTTGCCAGATTTTTCTGACTCCCTATAATGCGCAT
>NZ_JAMPQC010000037.1:0-40123 GCF_028482225.1 Providencia sp. PROV130
ACCTACCTACAACACGAATTATTTAGAGAAATGTTTGTTATGCCTCACATTGTAGGGCGCTGGCTTCGTCTCTTCGCCCTAGTCACAGACTTATGTATGCTCCTAGGGTCTTATCGACTTTGCCACCTACCTACAACACGAATTATTTAGAGAAATGTTTGTTATATCTCACGCTGTAGGGTTTAGAGAAACTTTCGGCATACCTCGCGTTGTAGCGTATAAAAATAAGGGCTGCAATAATTTGCTGCCCTTATTTATAGAATTTTTAACGGATTATGCGTCGATATTGTCATCTTCGATAAAATCGTCGGTCCCAGACGGGATTAATGGCTCTTCAGAAAGAATAATGCCAGTGTTATCGGCATAAAGGTAGTCACCAGAGAAGAAGGTGACGCCGCCGAAATTAACGCGGATATCACTTTCACCGATGCCTTCATCTGGGCAGCCTGCAGGCATCGCCGCAATAGCTTGAATACCGAGATCAAGCTCCATTAGTGCATCTACCTGACGGACGGCACCATAAACCACAATGCCTTCCCAGTGGTTATCAACGGCGAGTCTGGCAATTTCAGCATCAATGAGTGCCTTACGGACAGAGCCGCCACCATCAACCAGGAGAATACGCCCAGTGCCGTCTTCTTCCAGCAAATCATACAGTAGGCCATTATCTTCAAAGCACTTAACCGTAATGATTTGACCGCCAAATGAAGTACGTCCACCAAAGTTGGAGAAAAGGGGTTCTACCACATTAACGCTTTCTTGGTAAATATCGCAGAGTTCGGAAGTATCATATTTCATAGGAGTTAGGTCTTTTTTGCTGCAAGAGGTAGCCAGTATATCCCTTTTCAACAGTACTTGGCAAAGTTACCCGCCTAAAAATAGGCGGAAAAAGTCAAAAAAACGACAAATAGTGACTGTTATTTACTCATCACAACGCCAATGGAGAATAAAACGTTGGTTACGAGTGCGGCTTTCACCATATTTTCGAGTAAAGGACGCATGCCTTCTGGGGTAGGGTCACTCAGAACGCGGCGTAAATGGTTCATCAGCATCGGTACGGCTAATAAAAATAACCAACCACTCCACCCGTGCAAGTAAATTAGGTTAAAAAATGCCAAACATAAAATTGCCGCAACAATAATAATGGTGTGATAAATCCGAGCTCCTTGGGGGCCTAAACGTACCGCTAAGGTATTTTTACCTGCTTTAATATCATTTTCGATATCACGCATATTATTGATATTCAGTACTGCGACAGAGAGCAACCCACAAGCAGTTGCGGGTAGAATAGTGATGATATTAAAACTATTAGCTTGTAAATAATAAGTCCCAATAACACTTAGCCAGCCAAAGAAAATTAAGACAGAAATATCCCCTAACCCTAGGTACCCATAGGGTTTTTTGCCGACGGTATAGGTAATTGCAGCAACGATAGCAATAAGGCCTAGTGCAACGAAACCAATGGCATCCTCTGGCTTTTCGCACGCAACAATAATTAACAGTAAGCCAGAAAGGCAGGCTGCCGTAATATTTAGTTTGAGCGCCTTTTTCATGTCCGCTTGCGTGATAACACCTTTTTGCATACCACGTAATGGACCAATACGTTCTGCGGTATCAGAGCCTTTGACTGCGTCACCATAGTCATTCGCAAGGTTAGATAAAATCTGTAATAAACCCGCGGTGATAAGTGCTAATAAAGCGACGGGCCATTTAAAATTATTAGTTAAATAAGCGAGTGCAGAGCCTGTCACAATCGCAATCACCCCTAATGGTAGGGTTTTAGGGCGGAGACTTTCAATCCAAGCTTGTTTACGACTTATTGTTGTGGATGTCGACTGCATGCAGTTACCTATAATTCAAACTCTTTAGAGATGTGTTCTTAATAATTTAATAACCCATCATATAGAGAGATACCTGAGTATTTTCAATGTAATGGGCAGAATATTTCATAGAAAAAAGTGCAGCGATAAAAGCTGCACTTTAGTCGATGTATATTAAGGATACATGAAAACCAGATAATTAATAAGATTATAAAATAAATCTACTCAGGTCTTCATCCGCCACCAGCTCATCTAAGTGCTGTTTGACATAATCTGCATCGATTTGGATAGTTTGCCCGTTACGGTCACTGGCATCGAAAGAAATATCTTCCATTAAACGCTCAAGCACGGTGTGCAAGCGACGAGCACCAATGTTTTCGGTTGACTCATTGACTTGCCATGCGGATTCCGCAATTTTACGGATACCGTCAGTCGTGAATTCAATATTTACGCCTTCTGTTGCCATCAGCGCTTTATACTGTTCAGTTAATGAGGCATTTGGTTCAGTCAAAATACGCACAAAATCTTCAGTTGTCAGCGCTTGTAATTCAACACGAATTGGTAAGCGGCCTTGGAGTTCAGGGATCAAGTCTGATGGGCTCGAAACTTGGAACGCACCTGAAGCGATAAACAGGATATGGTCGGTTTTGACCATGCCGTGTTTAGTCGAAATGGTACAGCCTTCGATTAATGGCAGTAAATCGCGTTGAACCCCTTCTCGAGAGACATCTGGCCCTGAGCTTTGGCCGCCACGTTTACAAATTTTGTCGAATTCATCGATGAAGACAATACCATTTTGTTCAACTGCTTCAATGGCTTGTTCTTTTAACTCTTCAGGGTTGACTAATTTAGCTGCTTCTTCTTCAACTAGCAGTTTGAATGCCTCTTTGATTTTCATCTTACGTGGCTTCTGCTTTTGGCCTGCTAAGTTTTGGAACATGGATTGTAACTGGTTCGTCATCTCTTCCATGCCCGGAGGTGCCATAATTTCAACACCCATAGGGGATGCAGCGACTTCAATTTCAATTTCTTTATCGTCTAATTGGCCTTCACGTAATTTTTTACGGAATGCTTGGCGAGCTGGGGAATGCTCATCCGTTGGTTCAGATTGCCCCCAATTATTTTTTGCGGGTGGAATAAGAACGTCTAAAATACGTTCTTCAGCCATTTCTTCGGCGCGATAGCGGTTTTTTTCAATAGACTGTAAACGCACCATTTTAACGGCGGAGTCAGTTAAATCACGAATAATCGAGTCAACTTCTTTTCCGACATAACCGACTTCAGTAAATTTAGTCGCTTCGACTTTGATAAATGGCGCATTGGCTAATTTCGCCAGGCGGCGAGCAATTTCAGTTTTACCCACCCCTGTTGGCCCAATCATCAAAATATTTTTTGGTGTGACTTCGTGACGTAACACTTCATTTAACTGCATACGGCGCCAGCGGTTACGCAGAGCAATCGCAACAGAACGTTTGGCTTTATTTTGGCCAATAATATGATTGTCGAGTTCGCTGACAATTTCGCGTGGAGTCATTTCGGACATACTAGCAATCCTTATGATTTTGAAGAAATTTCTTCAAAGTTGACATTATGGTTGGTGTAAATACAGATATCACCTGCAATAGCGAGCGCTTTTTCAGCGATTTCTTTGGCGCTTAAGTCTGTATTTTCTAACAAAGCACGCGCGGCTGACTGAGCATAGGGACCACCGGAGCCAATAGCAATTAAGTCATTTTCCGGTTGAACCACATCACCATTACCCGTAATGATCAGTGAAGTGTGTTCATCGGCGACAGCTAACAAGGCTTCTAACTTGCGAAGCATGCGGTCGGTACGCCAATCTTTAGCGAGTTCAACGGCCGCTTTTGTTAAATGGCCTTGGTGCAGTTCGAGTTTGCGCTCAAACAGTTCAAATAATGTGAATGCGTCTGCGGTGCCACCGGCAAATCCGGCAATGACTTTGTCGTTGTATAAACGGCGAACTTTGCGGACATTGCCTTTCATGACGGTATTACCCATCGTCGCCTGTCCATCACCACCAATTACGACCTGGCCATTACGGCGAACACTTACGATTGTTGTCATGAGTTAGCCCCTGGTTTATTACAAAAAAAGAATGCGGTTGTATGTGATTTTCAAAAGAGTAAATTCAAGTGATAGTTGTCTAATTAACTATCACTTGAACTAGGTTGAAGCCACAAAGTACCGCTCATGAGTACATTAAAACAGTACATGGGGGGGGAGGAGGAATTTTTCAACCCCCAGAAGCACGAAGAATACAACCGGAAACACCTGCACCTGCTGCGCGGTCACGCATTTTTTCGGCGGTGGACTTGGAATAAGGCCCTAAAACGATACGGTGCCAACCTCCACCTGCGCTTACGCGGCTTTCAATACCTGAAAATGCCAAAGTAGCTTGCACAGACTCGGCTTGTTCTGCTGTACGGAATGAACCGCATTGAACAACCATATTTTGTAAACTGTTTGTCGGTTTAGTGCTTGGTGCCGTTTGTGGTTGAGCTGCGGGCGCGGTTGGTTGAGCCTCAAGTTTTGGCGGGGTATTGGCCACCGGTTTACGTTGTACTGGCTCGATAGGTTGAGCCGGTTCATTGATGAGCACTTGGGAGCGCGGTACGGGTTTACCGTTTGCAGGGATTTCTTGCAAGTTAGTGACAGGCTGGCGTCTGTCAGAATCAATTTGCTCTAATAGCTGGCGCTGTTCAGGTGTTAAATCTGATGGGCGCACAATATTATTGCCAGTACTCGGTTGTTGAATATTTGGCATATCCACACCACGACGTTCGAGCTCTTTAATATAGCGCCAACGTTCTTCAGGCTTTGGTGGAAGCGTACTTCCCGGTGTTGTTGGTGTGACAACTTGGGGGGGCGGTGTGTCCTTTTTATTTTGAGTGATATAAAACAGGCCGCCAACAAATAGCACGACAATTGCCACAGCAACAACCAATGTTGTCATTGGGAGTCCTTGTGCTTTCTTTGATTTACCTTTGCTTTTTTTACGGGCGGATGAGCGCCCCCGAGCTACATAATCTTTTTGTGCCACGCTATTAATTCACTAGTTATCAATTGTTCGTCATCATTTGGCTTAACATGTTACTTAACCCGAGCAACTTTGACTAGCTTTTAGGCGCTTTTGTGCTCTCTCTGATGATTAAATCAGAATCTAGGAGACGTGAACCCGGGTTTACATTGTGTCCATGGATTTGCTCAAGCAGTAATTGCATCGCATGATGACCAATTTCAGCACGAGGTTGATTAATGGTTGTTAGGGCTGGCAAGGTATACTTTGATTGCTCTAAGTTATCAAAACCAACAAAAGAAAGGTCATCAGGGAGCTTCAAGCCCATTTTTTTCGCTTGCCACATCGCGCCAATAGCCATGATATCACTGTGACAAAAGATAGCCGTAGGTGGTTCAGGAAGTGACATCAATGTTTTCACAGCTTCAGCCCCACCTTCATGGGTAAAATCGCCACGGATAATATAATTTTCACGCAGTTTTTCGCCTGTGCGCAACATGGCTTTTTTATACCCTTCTAAACGGTATTGACTTAAAGGCATATGGTTAGGGCCTGCAATACAAGCAATCAGTTTATGGCCTTGTTTTTGCAGGTAATGTGTCGCATTAAACGCGGCAGTGAGGTTATCGATATGCACAGTCGGTAGTTTTAGCTCAGGCGCAAATTCATTCGCCATCACTATCGGAGGAAGGTTTTTCTGCTCTTCCGTTGAGATATCGAACGGAATATTGGAGCCCAGTAAGACCATGCCATCAATTTGTTTGGTAATAATAAGATTAATAAAAGCATTTTCTTGTTTTTCTTGGTGTTTACAGTCTCCAATCAAAACAAAATAGCCTTCTTGAGCAGCGATTTCTTCAATCCCACAGACGACATCACTAAAGAACGGATCGCGGATATTGGGAACAAGTACAAGAATGGTTTTTGATTCATTGCGCTTATAGCTTCTAGCAAGGTTATGAGGATAATAACCAACATCCATCACCGCTTGTTCGACTTTTTGGCGTGTTTGCAAAGAAACTTTTTCCGGGTTCATGAGTGTTCTTGACACCGTCGCTGTCGAAACGCCCGCGGCACTGGCAACATCTTTCATTGTTGCCGTGTGATTGTGTTTTTTACTTTCCACAACGCCTTCCTTAGATTGATTTAATCGTTTGCTTTTTTTGAATAGCGCAAGTACGTCATTATTAGTGGTTATTCTAATTGGTTTCTCAATAATATCTGTTACCTAGTTTGCATAAAAAGTGTGACTTGCGTCATTTTTTAGAGCTGCTTCGCAAATTTTGAAAATAATTCTAAGGGTAAAAAGATAAATGAAGCTCAACGTGTATAAAAAATATCCAATTTGGTTGTTTAGCATTATAGGGTAAATAATTCAAAGTTATCAATATGCTGCAAAGACAATATTGGTATCGCCTATAAAGTTAAATGGTTAGATAAAATGAATCCTTTAGCATTGTTCATGCGTTAACAATCAGTTGGGTCCACATCAATATTCCATTTTACTTTGCGACTTTCTGGGTGTTGAAGAATTTCTGGCAACAGTTTCGCCATAAACTGCTGTAAATAAAGTCGCGAAGGGTGTTGCAATAGCAATTGCCAGCGGAATCGGCCGCCACGTTTAGCTTGAATCGACGGTGAGGGGCCTAAAATCCACATTTTTTCATCGCTTTGTGGGTGTTGAGTTATATATTGCCGTACATTTTGCAGAAATTGACGCGAGTCCTGGTTATTGTGATCTTCTGAACGGATCAATATATGGCTGGTGTAAGGCGGTAGCATGGCGATTCGGCGCTCTTCCATCGCTTCTTGGGTAAATGCGTTGTAACCCTCTTCAAGTAGTGTGAGCAGCAGCGGGTGTTCGGGATGGTGAGTCTGTAAGAACACTTCACCTTGTTTACCGGCTCGGCCTGCTCGGCCAGAAACTTGCACGTATAATTGAGCAAACCGTTCGGCTGCACGAAAGTCACTTGAGAATAAAGCCCCGTCAACATCTAATAAGGCGACTAAGGTGACATCAGGGAAATGGTGGCCCTTGGCTAACATCTGTGTGCCTATTAGAATTCTAGCTCCTCCCTCATGTACTTGATTTAAATGTTGTTCCAGTTCCCCTTTACGGCTTGTGGTATCACGGTCAATACGGGTAACAGGGGTGTCAGGGAATAGTTCACAAATACCTTCCTCAAGTTGTTCAGTTCCCATTCCAACAGGCACTAAATGCGTTGAACCACATTGTGGGCATTGGTGAGGAACTGGACGTTGGCTATCACAATGGTGGCAGCGTAATTGATGGAAATTTTGATGTAAGGTGTAATAGTGGTCACAGCGCTGGCACTCAGCAATCCAGCCGCATTCATGGCAAATTAATGCTGGCGAATAACCACGACGATTTAAAAACAAAATCACCTGATTGTTTTGTGCAAGATGTTCTTTAATATGTTGAATTAATAAGTGAGAAAGGCCAAATTTTAGCGGTTGGCCTTTTAAGTCAATAAGATGTTGAGTCGCAGGGCGTGCATTACCGGCACGAATAGTGAGATTTAATTGCCGATACTTATGTTGTTGTGCATTAAATAAGGTTTCTAACGATGGCGTTGCAGTGCCCATCACAATGGGGATATTGTTCTTTTTCGCACGGAAAACGGCTAAATCACGTGCATGATAACGCCAACCATCTTGTTGTTTGTATGAGCTGTCATGCTCTTCATCAATAATAATAATGCCAAGGCGGGCAAAAGGCGTGAACAGTGCTGAGCGAGTGCCAATAATAATGGCGTTTTGCCCTTGCTTCGTGCGTAGCCATACGGCTAAACGTTCGCTATCGTTCAGCCCAGAGTGCAACACATCAACAGGCGCATTGAAGCGCTCACGAAAACGGCTAATAGTTTGTGGGGTCAAACCAATTTCAGGCACCAGTACTAAAGCTTGTTTACCTTGAGAAAGGACATTCTCCAGAACACTCAAATAGACTTCAGTCTTACCAGACCCTGTTATCCCTGCGAGCAACCATGGTGAAAATTGGTCATCTTCAGCACGTATAGCACCGACAGCGGTAGCTTGCTCGCTATTAAGCCGCAACCTTTCACCACAAACTGTAAAGTTTGGTTGCCACTTTTCGCTCGTCGGTTGAACGGGATGTAACTCAATATAAGCTTTCTTTTTCAGTGCTTGCAGAGCACTTTCACTGATTTCAAGCTCATTCACTTGATGGCGATAAACGGTTCTACGACGTAAAAGTGCGAGGGCCTGCTGCTGTTTTGGGGAGCGTTTGAGCTCATTAAGGTCAACGGCTAAGCCTTCATCTGTCACTTGCCATTGCCAAATCGGGGTAAATTCAGCGGGTTTACCTTGGCGCAACAATGTGGGTAATGCGTGGAATAGTACTTCGCCAATTGGGTAGTGGTAGTATTGGGAAGACCACAGTAAGAGCTGCCAAATATCATCAGGGAAGAGTGTTTGATGGTCGAGAACCAGTTCGATAGCTTTTAATTTATCTTCAGCAAACTCGCTTTTATCGCTGTGTTTTACCACAATACCTAGGGCTTGGCGCTTGCCAAACGGCACCATAACACGGCTGCCAATCACTGGCAGTGGCATGTTATCAGGAAGGCGATAATCAAATGTGCGGTTTAATGGGACAGGTAAAGCCACCTGAACGACGATCATATCTGGGTTTCCGTCTATTTTTTATGCGATAATGCGAGCGATTGTTGACTAGAGTACCACAAAATTTACTCAGTTTTCATTGCGTGATAAACAGAATTTCTGTATGATCCGCCGCCTTTGGTATTTATTTTTACCAATATATTAAATTCAATCAACACGACGTGTGGTGTCCGGCGTTAGGGCTGGAATGGCGACACGGCCTTAATAGAGGTTCTCCCATGAAAAAAGGTATTCACCCTAAATACGAAGAAGTTACTGCAACTTGTTCTTGCGGTAATGTAATGAAAATTAATTCAACTGCTGGTCACTCGCTGAACCTGGACGTTTGTGGTAACTGCCACCCGTTCTATACTGGTAAACAGCGTGATGTTGCGACTGGTGGTCGTGTTGATCGCTTCAACCAACGTTTCAGCATCCCAGGTTCTAAAAAATAATCGAACTTGTGAAATGCGAAAAAAAGGGAAACTGAGTTTCCCTTTTTTAATGCCCAAAATAAGCGTTTTTATGTCTAAATGAAGAAATTAGAAACGATAAAGCACACCAAACATGATGTCATTACTGCGTACTTTGACTTTAGACTTGAGCGTCTCGCCATCGTCGTTATAACTGACGTCAGATTTGCCCGCATCTAAGAAGCGATAGCTTAAATCTAATGAAAGGTTATCATTCACAGCATATTGTGAACCTAAACCTAAGCTCCAAGCAAAGTTGCTTTTTGTTTTAGATTTAGAAAATGAATCATAGCCATAGTACATAGAATGATGGCTTTTTTCTTCGTATGAATAAGTCGATTTATGTTTAATACTTGCTAAACCTAATCCAACGGATACGTAAGGGGTGAAATTGGTTTCGTTTTTGAAGTCATAATAAGCATTAACCATAAAGGTATTTAATGTGATATCGTTTTTGCTGTCATCTGAAGCGGTAAAGAAACTATTATTTTCATAGAAAATATTATGTTTAGATGAGGCTTTACCACGCAGCGTAATATCTAATTCGGTACGTAAAGGTAAAGAAGTTGTATCGTACAGGTCATAACCAAGAGCAATACCCCCACCAAATACACCTTTTGTTTTACTACCACCACTAACACTACCATCTTCATCAGACCATTTTTGGTCCGATAGTTTTATGATAGATGTACCTAATTTACCAGAAACATAAAAACCGCTGCCAGATGCCATAGCCACGCTAGATACAAGGCTGAGTAGGGAAACTGCAATTATTTTTTTCATTATTTATTACCATTCATGTAGTTAATTAAATATCAGCATCTATTATAGGTCTAAATAAATAATGTACTTAAGGTAAATTTTTGATTTTTTGATAAACAGAATAAGCGGCCATTTTTCATAGTAAAAGAGTGATTTTTTAGTATGAAATATAAGGAAATATTATGAGTTGGTGGGTTGTGTTACCTGTTCTTACAACTGTGGAATTAATTTATTCATATTTCGGGTTATGGAGCCGAAATATAACAACATTTACGAATGGATTGGCAAGAATTCAAAGCAACATTGAATAAAACATAAGGAAAGACACTACGTCGCAAGGCTTGCGACGTAGTTAAAACTTTGAGGTACGTAATGACGACTAATTGGGATTAATATTCCCACGTTTCAGGGTCGATACCTAATTCGCGCATAATTTCTTTTGCGGCTTCAGGGATCTCGTCATTACGTTCTTTACGCAAGTCTTCATCATTTGGCAGTGGTTGGCCTGTGAATGCATGCAAAAATGCTTCACACAGTAATTCACTGTTAGTGGCATGACGTAAGTTATTGATCTGACGGCGAGTACGCTCATCAGTTAAAATTTTTAGTACCTTCAAAGGAATCGATACTGTAATTTTCTTTACTTGCTCACTCTTTTTGCCATGTTCAGCATACGGACTGACATACTCACCATTCCATTCAGCCATGGGTTACCTTGGATATTTTCAGTAATAATTAAAAATAATATGCATATTCTTTTTAATAGGAACTTATTCTAAGCTCTAAATCGAGAATATCTGCATATATGTTCGATGAGGATTCACTTATTTTAACACAAAATACTGTCTAAAATTAACGAGTTAAACCCACTTATGCGATTGACTATCAATTTACACATAATTATTAAGGCTGATTATTCCATTACTTGATATAAACGTAAAGAGGTTTAGACGTCTAGATATGTTGACGTCTAAACATCCGATGGGTATGATTTGGCCTATCACTGTTCAGGAGAAGCGTTTATGACTTACAAACCGTCAACCATCGCAATTCATAATGGATTAAACGATGACCAACAATTTGGTTGTGTTGTGCCTCCCATTTATTTGTCCAGCACCTATAACTTCACTGATTTTAATGAGCCCCGCGCACATGACTACTCACGCCGTGGAAACCCAGGTCGGGATATTGTGCAAAAAACATTGGCACAACTTGAGGGGGGAAGCGGCGCAGTAATGACCAACAGTGGGATGTCAGCGCTTCATTTACTCTGTACTGTTTTTTTACAGCCCGGTGATCTATTAGTTGCACCTCATGATTGTTATGGCGGAAGTTATCGGTTATTTAATAGCCAAAGTCAGCGTGGGGCTTACCAAGTGCAATTTGTTGATCAAAGTGATGAATCTGCATTACGAGCTGCGCTCGCTAAAAAACCTAAATTAGTCTTAATTGAAACACCCAGTAACCCATTATTAAGAATTTTTGATATACAGCATATTGCTCAATTAGCGCATGATGTTGGTGCGTTAGTGGTTGTCGACAATACATTTTTAAGCCCTATCCTCCAGCAACCACTGTCATTAGGGGCTGACTTTGTTGTGCATTCATGTACAAAATACCTTAATGGTCATTCAGATATTGTGGCTGGTGTAGTGATTACCAAAGAGGAAAAATGGGCAATAGAATTAGCGTGGTGGGCGAATAATATAGGTGTCACTGGGGGCGCTTTTGATAGCTACTTATTATTAAGAGGCATCCGAACTCTATCCCCACGTGTGTTACAGCAACAGCAAAATGCACAAGAGATCGTAAAATATCTTAAATCGCAGCCTTTAGTGAAAAAATTGTATTATCCTGCATTGGAAGATCATCCTGGGCACGAAATAGCGCTGAAACAACAAAAAGGTTTTGGCGCCATGTTGAGTTTTGAATTTGCAGGTGATGAGTCACAACTTCGCCATTTTCTTCGCTCACTTAGCCTGTTTACATTGGCGGAGTCATTGGGTGGAGTGGAAACATTGATTTCCCATACTGCGACAATGACGCATGCAGGTATGTCAGCAGAAGCTCGTGCGCAAGCAGGGATTACAGATAGCTTGCTAAGAATTTCAGTGGGAATTGAAGATCCTCAGGATTTAATCACAGACTTAGATCACGCATTTCAGGTTGCGGCACAACGTTAGCGGAGTTTTTTGATGAGTGTACTAACAGCGGTTGAGGTGGCTCCTTGTCACCGTCAGTTACATAAGTTTGGGGGCAGTAGTTTAGCCGATGCGAAGTGCTATCAACGCGTTGCAACAATTATGGCAAACTATAGTCAACCCGGTGATTTAATGGTGGTTTCTGCCGCGGGTAGTACAACCAATCAGTTGATTAACTGGTTGAAATTAAGCCAAAGTGACCGTATTTCGGCTCATCAAGCTCAACAGTCGTTACGCCGCTATCAACTTGATTTAATTGAATCTCTTTTACCGGAACAAAAAGCCGTAGAATTAAGCCAATTATTTATTCGCGATTTAGAGCGTTTAAGCGCGTTGTTGGATAAACCGACAAATGATGCGACTTATGCAGAAGTGGTAGGGCACGGTGAAATTTGGTCCGCACGCCTTATGGCTGAGGTGCTTGCTCTGGCGGGTATGACGAGTGCTTGGTTAGATGCGCGTTTATTTTTACGCGCTGAGCGAGCGGCACAACCGCAGGTCGATGAAACACAATCGCGTTATTTATTGCAACAACAGTTAACTCAGTTACCGAACCGACGTATTGTCGTGACAGGCTTTATTTCGCGTAATCAGCAAGGTGAGACGGTACTGCTTGGGCGTAATGGGAGTGACTATTCTGCAACACAAGTCGGTGCGTTAGCAGATGTGGGAAAAGTAACGATTTGGAGTGATGTCGCTGGGGTGTATAGCGCGGACCCACGCAAAGTGAAAGATGCCTGTTTATTGCCCTTATTGCGCCTAGATGAAGCCAGTGAATTGGCGCGCTTAGCGGCTCCTGTTTTACATACACGCACTTTACAACCCGTTTCCGTGAGCAATATTGATTTGCAATTAAGGTGTAGCTACCAACCGGAGCAGGGCTCAACAAAAATTGAACGGGTACTCGCGTCAGGAGCAGGGGCAAAAATCGTGACTAGCCATGATGATGTGTGCTTAATTGAATTGCGTATCGCTGCCGGCCGTGATTTTAAACAAATCTGCAAAGATGTGGATTTATTACTTAAGCGTGCTCAATTGCGTCCTTTGGCGCGTGGTATTCATCATGACCGTTCTTTGCTGCAATTATGTTATACCTCTGAAATTGTCGAAAGTGCCTTAAATACCCTTGAAGAAGCCGGGTTACCGGGATCATTATCATTACGTGAAGGTTTTTCTTTGGTTGCGTTAGTCGGTGCAGGTGTGTGTAAAAAGCCATTACATAGCCACCGTTTTTATGAGGAATTAAAAGGGCAGCCTGTTGAATTTATTTGGCATTCAGAGGATGCCATCAGTTTAGTCGCTGTTTTGCGTTCTAACCAAACCGAGCACTTAATTCAAGGGATGCACCAGAGCTTATTCCGTGCAGAAAAACGCATTGGATTAGTGCTATTTGGTAAAGGGAACATTGGTGCGCGTTGGTTAGAGCTTTTTGCTGCGGAGCAACACAAAATTTCGGCACGTAGTGACTTTGATTTTGTCTTAGCCGGTGTGGTAGATAGCCGCCGTAGCTTACTGAATTACCAAGGGATTGACCCAAGCCGTGCGCTGGCTTTCTTTGATGACGAAGCCGTAGAGCATGAGGACGATAGCCTATTTTTATGGATGCGTTCCCATCCTTATGATGATTTAGTGGTATTAGATGTCACCGCAAGTGAGACACTGGCAGATAACTATGTGGATTTTGCGAGTTATGGTTTTCATGTGATCAGTGCAAATAAAATTGCGGGGGCAGCGCAAACGGCACAATATCGTCAAATTCGCGATGCGTTTTCGAAAACAGGTCGTCACTGGCTATACAACGCAACAGTAGGAGCAGGGTTACCGATTAACTATACGGTACGGGACTTAAAAGAAAGTGGTGATTCGATTCTGGCTATCAGTGGTATTTTTTCCGGAACACTATCATGGCTATTTTTACAGTTTGACGGTTCTATCCCATTTAGCGAGCTAGTAGAGCAAGCTTGGCAGCAAGGGTTAACTGAACCAGATCCACGCATTGATTTATCAGGGCAAGATGTCATGCGAAAATTAATTATTTTAGCCCGTGAAGCGGGTTATGACATTGAACCCGATGATGTGAGAGTGGAATCTTTAGTACCGAAACAGGCTCAGACGGGTTCACTCGATGAGTTCTTTGAAAATAGCGCCATTATTAATGAGCAGATGCAGCAACGTTTAGAAGCGGCGCAAGAACTTGGGTTAGTGCTACGTTATGTAGCGCGGTTTGATGCAGTAAAAGGCAAAGCAAAAGTCGGTGTGGAAGCCGTGAAACCGGAACACCCTCTAGCCTCATTATTACCGGGTGACAATGTGTTTGCTATCGAGAGCCGTTGGTATCGAGACAACCCATTAGTGATCCGAGGCCCAGGAGCAGGGCGCGATGTGACCGCTGGCGCTATTCAGTCGGATCTAAACCGGCTCTCTCAACTTTTATAATCATTTTTCAGGTGTATTGGTGTTCTTGGTAGTATTGAGAGCGCCGATGCATTATGAATATTTTTAATTTACCCCTTCATTTTCTGTTTTTTATTCTGATGATTTAATTCTTAAACATTATTCATGTCTTAAAAGTGCTGAATCGACGATATATTGCGCTGAAACAATACTTAAATAAGAAAAATTAATAAAAATAAGGCTGTAATTAAATTTCAGAAAAATCCCCCAAAGTCATTTTTTTCTGATATGAATATACACTGAAGGGTAAATTTAGCGGCCTGCATCACAAAACGACAACTCTAACGCAGCCGACTGAAATTTTGTTACAGGAAACTGGGTGCAGTCTGTTAACCGTGAATCGTGCGGGAAAGCATTCTGCCAGAAGCACAAGGTCAGGAGTCTCATGAATCAGCAATATTCCGCAATGCGCAGTAATGTCAGTATGCTGGGTAAGCTACTCGGCGATACCATCAAGGAAGCCTTAGGTGAGGACATACTCGACAAAGTTGAGTCCATTCGTAAGCTTTCCAAATCTTCTCGTGCAGGTAATGAAGTTCAGCGCCAAAAATTGCTGATGACATTACAAAATCTTTCTAATGATGAATTGCTACCCGTTGCAAGGGCATTTAACCAATTCTTAAACCTGACAAACGTTGCTGAGCAATATCACAGCATTTCGCCTCACGGTGAAGCGGCAAGTAACCCAGTGGCATTGAAAAATCTGTTTAGCCGATTAAAAGGCAAAAACTTCACTGATGGTGATATCCAAAAAGCGGTTGAACAGCTTTCAATTGAGCTGGTTTTAACGGCTCACCCAACGGAAATTGCTCGCCGTACATTGATCCACAAATTGGTTGAGGTAAACAACTGCTTATCACAACTCGACCATGATGATATTGCAGATTATGAACGTAATAATATCATGCGCCGCTTACGCCAATTAGTGGCACAATCATGGCATACCGATGAAATTCGTAAAATTCGACCAACGCCCATTGATGAAGCAAAATGGGGATTTGCCGTTGTTGAAAATTCATTGTGGGAAGGGGTTCCCGCTTTCTTACGTGAATTTAATGAACAGTTGGAAGACTCAATCGGCGCGGTGTTACCCGTTGAAGCAAACCCAATCCGCTTTACTTCATGGATGGGGGGGGACCGAGACGGTAACCCGAACGTGACTGCGGATGTGACTCGTCAGGTACTATTACTGAGTCGCTGGAAAGCGGCAGATTTATTTCTCAAAGATATTCAAGTGTTGGTATCAGAGCTTTCAATGACAGAAGCAACCCCAGAGCTGCGTGCGCTAGCAGGGGGAGATGATGTTGATGAGCCTTATCGCCAAATTGCGAAAAATTTACGTAGCCAATTATTCTCGACATTAGAGTATTTAGAGCGCCGTGTTAAAGGCGAGCAAGTTTTACCACCGGCAGACTTATTGGTAGATAACGCCCAATTATGGGACCCGCTATATGCATGTTATCAATCATTAATTGCCTGCAATATGAAAATCATTGCGAATGGGCAATTGCTTGACACATTGCGCCGTATTCGTAGCTTTGGTTTGCAATTGGTACGTATTGATGTGCGCCAAGAAAGCACTCGTCACACTGAAGCCATTGCAGAGCTAACTCAGTATTTAGGGTTGGGTGATTACTCGCAGTGGTCAGAAGAGGAAAAACAACAATTTTTGCTGGCAGAGCTACAATCGTTACGCCCACTGATCCCTCAAGACTGGCAGCCAAGTGCAGAAACACAGGAAGTATTTGAAACTTGCCGTGTGATTGCGAAAGCCAAAAATGATTCTATCGCAGCTTACGTTATTTCAATGGCGAAAGTTCCGTCAGACGTGTTGGCGGTTAAATTGTTGCTGAAAGAGAATGGGGCGTCAGTCCGCTTGCCAGTAGCGCCACTATTCGAAACACTGGAAGATTTAAACAACGCTGAAAGCGTGATGACCAAGCTTTTAAGCATTGAGTGGTATCGCGACCTTATTGATGACCGCCAAATGGTGATGATTGGTTACTCCGATTCGGCTAAAGATGCAGGGGTAATGGCGGCGTCATGGGCGCAATATCGTGCACAAGATGCACTCATTAAGTTGTGTGAGAAAGAAGGTGTCACACTGACATTATTCCATGGGCGTGGCGGTACAATTGGCCGCGGCGGTGCACCTGCACATTCAGCATTACTTTCTCAACCACCAGGTAGTTTAAAAGGTGGGCTGCGGGTAACAGAACAAGGCGAAATGATCCGTTTTAAATTCGGCTTGCCACAAGTCACGATTAGCAGCCTTGCCTTATACGCGAGTGCAATATTAGAAGCGAATCTTTTACCACCACCAGAGCCAAAAGATGAGTGGAAGTCCGTGATGGATTCACTATCTGATGTGTCTTGCGCGATGTACCGTGATTATGTGCGTGAACAACCGGATTTTGTCCCTTATTTCCGCGCTGCGACGCCTGAACTAGAGTTAGGTAAATTACCGCTTGGGTCACGACCTGCAAAACGCCGGCCAACGGGTGGCGTGGAAACGTTGCGTGCTATTCCATGGATCTTTGCGTGGACGCAGAACCGCTTAATGCTTCCCGCATGGCTAGGCGCTGGTGCAGCACTGAAACATGTCATTGAGAAAGAAGGCAAACAAGCTGTTCTTGATGAAATGTGGCAGCAGTGGCCATTCTTTAATACACGTATTGCGATGTTAGAAATGGTTTATGCAAAAGCAGACTTATGGCTGGCAGAATATTATGACCACCGCTTAGTGGAAGAGCGCTTATGGCCATTAGGGCAAAAACTACGTGACCAGTTGTCTGAGGATATTAAAAGCGTATTGGCGGTTTCGAAAGACGAAGCGCTAATGGCGGATTTACCTTGGATAGCAGAATCTATCGCGTTACGTAATGTCTATACCGACCCATTAAACGTCTTACAAGCAGAGCTTTTACATCGTTCTCGCCAACAAGAGCACCCAGACCCACGTGTCGAGCAAGCCTTGATGGTAACGATTGCAGGGGTTGCTGCAGGTATGCGTAATACGGGTTAGTTTGTTGATTTTTAAAATACTTGAATAATATGAGGGCTACCAAATGGTAGCCCTCATTATTTTTACAGGGTATTACGAATTGGATGAGCCATCATCTGGTTTATCATGATGAATCAAGTGATATGTAGAGCGAGCTCGAGGGTGAATAAAGAAATGGTTAGCTGGCGCATTGTGCGTTTTGATATGCACCATCGCGACATTCGTTTTTTTACCTTGTTTGTTATGGAAAGCATAAATCACAAAGGGAAGTAAGAAAATAATCACAAAGCTAACCGTAAGTAATGTCACATAGGTATTATCACTCGCCCCCTCAGGTAAAGAGCTCGGTGGGAAGAATGAAACAATAAAGGCTAAGATAGAAATAATGAAGCCAACTAATGCGACGAGAACTTTAACGCCTTTTCCTCCGGGAATATTAAATGCACGTTTTTTCTCTGGTTGCTTGCACACTAAATGCATGTAACCGAGAAATAGCATGAAATAGCTACATAAATAGATAACTACGGTTAAGGCGAGCGCAATAAGGAATGACATATTGCCACCGCCCCCAGTATTGGTGAGGACAATAATTGCCACTGTTGTGATCAGTAATTGGGAAATCACCAGTGTTACCGGCACGCCATTTTTATTCACCTTGGCAAAGCTTTGCGGCAGAATGCCTTTCTGTGCCGCGACATACATACCGCGGGATGGCCCCACAATCCAAGAAGCAATCTCAGCCAGCACACCAAGTAATAATAATGCAGCAATAATTCTTACGGCCCATTCAAGGGAGGAATTAAAGTGTGTGACAAGCACATTGAATGTCTGTACTACGCCAGCAGATAAATTAATTTCACTGTTTGGGATCACAGCTGCCACCGATAACCCACCAATTGAGCTTAAACAAATTGCCGCTATCATCAGTAAAAACATCGCTGCGGGGTAATCTCGGCCGGGGTTTTTCATCTCATTGACGTGGGTTGCGGATGCCTCAACACCCATATAACTCAAAATAAAGGCAACAAATACCACTAGTGTGCCAATTTTGGTGAAATCAGGAATAAAAGTTTCAGTACTAATTTCAATTGCTAATGGTGAGCCGCTAACTAAATAGCTGATCGCTAAAAAGACTAAAATTAGAGCTGGGAGCAAAATACCTGCGAAGAAACCGATTTTTGCAATGGTTGCCGTGTATTTGGTTCCACCAAATTGAGTGAAAGCCAATACCCAGAGAATAACAAGCGCCCCTATCGTTTTAGTGATTGGGTCTGTATTAAGTTCTGGCCAATTTAAAATATAAGACAGTGCCCCTAAGACGAAATACAGCATAGGAATAAAGCCAATTGCTATTTGTAAATAACCAAATGAAATGGCGGCAAATCCCCAGCGTTCGCCTAATGTGTTAGAAACCCATGCAAATACACCACCTTCCTCCCAACCTTCTACGGTTGCCATTTCTGCGGCACACAAGGCGACAGGAATAAACCACAATAATCCTCCCAATAGCAGGAAAAATACGAGGCTAAAGCCAGATGTCGCAAATGTTGGATATTCATAAACGGCCATCACCATCGATGCGGTAATGGCAAAAAAGCCGAGTAATGTGAGCTGTTTTGCGGCTGGAGCTGTCGTTGTTGCCATACGAGTTCTCCTCAAATCGATAAACAATCAGCCTTTGCTGGGCGGATCTCAGTAGGAGCCAAAGAACCTAAAGCTCTTTGGCTCGTTAACAACACAATCATGAATAAAAGAATTAACTATGATTAAAGCCGCCGCCTTCTTCTTCCGTTAGCGGTTGATTGACGGGGTGCTTATCGAAATATTCTAAAGTACGTTTGAAGTCATCAATCAGTAATGCCGCTAAATCTAAACTAACACCATGACGCACTAGAATACGTTGAATAACAAGGTCTTCACGGTTTGCTGGCATGGAATAAGCTGGAACTTGCCAGCCGCGACTGCGCAGTTTGTCTGCGATGTCATAGAGGGAATATTTGCTGGTGGTTGTGCCTTCTTTTAGTTTCCAGGCTAATGCCGGGATACCAGTTTGACTATCACCATCAAAAATCATTTCAAATGGCCCTAATTTTTCAATTTCACGGCTAAGATATTGTGCGGTTGCGTAGCAAGCGTTGTGGATTTTTGCATAGCCTTCGCGACCTAGTCTCAAAAAATTATAATATTGGGCAATGATTTGACCACCAGGACGAGAGAAATTGAGTGCGAATGTTGGCATGTTGCCGCCTAAATAATTCACATTAAAAATCAATTCTTCTGGAAGGTCTTTGGCTTCACGCCAAATTACCCAGCCAGCACCTAATGGGGCTAAACCGAACTTATGACCTGATGCATTAATGGATTTTACGCGCGGTAAGCGGAAATCCCATTCTAAGTCTGGTGCACAGAATGGTGCTAAGAACCCACCACTCGCCCCATCCACATGGATAGGGATATCCAACCCAGTCTCTTTTTGCAGTTTATCGAGTGCATCATGTACGGCTTTGACGGGTTCATATTGGCAGGTAAATGTCACCCCAAGCGTTGGGACCACACCAATGGTATTTTCGTCGACGCGTTTGAGCACCTCTTCCGGTGTCATGATAAGGCGGTCGCCTTCAAGTGGAATTTCTCTCAGTTCAACATCAAAATAACGGGCAAATTTGTGCCAACAGATTTGAACTGGGCCACAAATTAAGTTGGGTTTATCAGTCGGTTTCCCTTTAGCGGCTTGTTTTTTGCGCCATTGCCATTTTAACGCGAGCCCACCAAGCATTGCCGCCTCTGAGGACCCGATGGTTGAACAACCAAGGGTATTTTCTGCATCTGGTGAATTCCATAAATCCGCTAACATGTGTACGCAGCGGTTTTCAATTTCCGCCGTTTGTGGATATTCATCTTTGTCTATCATGTTTTTGTCGATAGACAAATCCATCAAATCACGAATTTCATCATCTACCCATGTCTGGCAGAATGTTGCTAAGTTTTGGCGTGAATTCCCATCTAACATTAATTCATCGCGTACTGCACTAAATACATTACGTGGTGCTTGTTCCTTCAATGGAAATTTGGTTTTTGGTAATGATTTGGATAATTCTAATGATGCGTAGACATCATCCATTCCATTGTGTTTTGAATTTAATGCATTATTACTCATGTCTTAATTCCTCAATGACCATGTGGTAATTAAATAGTATTAATTTTGAGCTCAATATTAAATATACGCTGACTTTTGAAAAATTCAAAAGCGTTCAAATAAAAAAGATAATTTAATGAAAAATGTCATAATTAGAAAGTAATAGTGGAGTGAATGATGGTTTGTGATTGTTTTTTTGATAGATAATTTTATCAAAGGGTGATTTGTGTTTATAAGATGATACTAAAAACTGCATAATTTAACTGAATTATTACATTTTTATGGTTTTTATTTCTATGAATTTAGCTTTTTAGTTATTTTTATTTGATTTTGCATAGGACGATAATTGTAGAAGAAATACATGATTATTTGTGAGGATTTAATATTTCAGTAATGTTAAATTCTGTGGTTGATATTTAAGCGATAATTTTCATTATATTAAAAATTAATTTATACCATTAACCGTTAAATATATTTATTGCGGTAAGATAAACTTGAATATAGAAGATAATAACACTGATTTTATTATGGATACGTGGGTCGGGAAACTAATCAGTTTCGATATCGCGCCAATGTATTTTTGTAAAAAATAGAAGCTATTTTGTAAACAATAAATATAAATAGCCAGTTCCAGCTAATTGATGATCTTTATTTTTTAAGCTAATTAAAGTAGTGCTAGCTAACTAATAGCATATCATGAGCGACAAATCACATATGCTTTCTGAGCGTGTCGTAGGCACAATGAACGAAACAGATTCATGTATTGAAGTTATTTCAATATAGATAGGAGCAGCCATATACTGAGCCGTACGTACAGTGGTATGAAGGGACGGCGGGAGTGATCCCGCCTTCTGCTCGATTAGTGACTTTCTTTCCACTGATCCCATCTTTTCCATTCTTCTTTTGGCGTGATGAACTCACGAATTTTACCATTGGCTTTTAAGCTAGCAATTTTCTTATTAGTTGCCTCTTCTTGAGCTAATTGTTCTGGGGTTGGTGGAATATACTGGGCTGCATTTAAATAGGAAGCCCTGATGTCGCCACTAAGTTTGTAACCACTGATTTTAGAAACCATAGTATCTTTGGTTCCATGTTGTTCTGCATACTTGATTAAGCCATCAGCAACCTCCTCTTTCCATGGTTGCATGTCGTAGTAAGGCACGGCGCTTTTTAAGGATAAATACTCACTAAGTGACTGATCACCGCTCATCATGCCGGAATCAGCCAAGTACATGAAATCCTCAAAAATATTTTTAGGGAGGGATTCAGTTACAACAATATTAATTTGTCGGTTTCCAGTACCTTTAAGCTCAAAAAGTTTTTCTAATTTTCCTTGCTCTGTATCTGCAAGATATAATTGTGCTTTTGAAAATAACATTGGTGAATCAAATTTCCCTGCTTCTTTTTTTATTAGTATTTCTTGTAGGGCTGAGGAAACAGTTTCTTTACCGTCAAAGTAGTATTTTGTATGCCTATCAAATTCTTCTATATTGAAATCATCACGATAACAATTGGCTAGCTGGCGTATCACAATAATAAAATTTGTATCTTTATTATCATGATGTGTTTCTACAAGTTTATTAGCAATGAACAATTGTGCACTATGCATGGGGAGTTTGGCTTGTCGGTACACAGGTTCAGCACTGAGATAGGCTAAATAGTGGTGGGTATCTTTTGCTAACGATAAATTATAACTATCCATTAAGTTGGATAACTCATATTTGAAACGGTGTTTAATATTATCTATCTGTTTCTGTTCTGTTGCTAAATAACCTATCCCATTATTTAACCCTAAGTTATAAGCGCGGATATTTTTAAACCCATTATGACGTAGGTGCTTTATACATTCTAGCCGTTTACTGTCTTGAGGACGGACATCCATTTCATCAAGGATCATTACTTTTTGTTTTTTAAAATCAAGGTGTTGACATAGCCGCGTGATACAAAACTCAATTTGTTGAGGTTCCAGCGTGCTAATTGGAGTAATAATAAGTAATGGATTTCTCAATTGGTCAATTGAATTAAAAGTGGGGTCATTTAACGACAAATTACGACAGCCCATTTTTGCAATATTGTCAGCATTTATTGAAATGATGGATACCCTACAGCCATCATTTAAAGCAATGTTTGCGACTTTATTAGCCAGTACTTTATCCCCACCTCCATTCATATAGGGATTAATAATCACGACATCCCGTTGTTCAAATGATCCAGTAGGGAATGCGGCTGTTTTAATCGAGGTGGATGGTGAAGTATTCACCGAAGAGATATTGGACTCAACTTTCATATTTAATACTCATTGTTGGAATTTTTCGATTTCAATGAGTTTAACTAAGTGGAATTAGGAAACTTTCATAAAGCAATGTCGTGATGTACTTTTAAAAATACATCACGATATTGAGGGGCTAAGGCCTAACGCCTAAAGTATGGCAGATAGCATAGGTAAGCTCAGAACGGTTCAATGTGTAAAAGTGGAAATCTTTTACGCCTTCACGGCTAAGAATTTTAACCATGTCCATGGCAATGGATGCTCCAACAAGGTTTCGGCTTTCTGGGTCATTGTCTAACCCTTCGTACATTTTACTCATCCACGCAGGAATGCGTACGTTAGTCAGTTTGGCAAAACGCTCAAGTTGACGAAAGTTAGAGACCGGTAAGATCCCCGGTACAATTTCCACATCAATGCCAGTCGCGACACAGCGGTCACGAAAACGTAAATAGCTTTCAACATCAAAGAAAAATTGAGTAATTGCACGGTTAGCACCCGCATCAATTTTCTTTTTTAAACTAATTAAATCGGCTTGGGCACTTTTAGCTTCTGGGTGAACCTCAGGGTAGGCGGCGACAGAAATATCAAAATCCGCTTCGCCTTTTAACAATTCGACGAGATCAACGGCATACATATCTGGCTTACGGCTGTTGTCAGGCAAATCACCGCGCAGTGCCACAATATGGCGAATACCATTATTCCAATAGTCACGGGCAATGGTTTTCAGTTCATCGGGGCTTGCATCAATACAAGTTAGGTGAGGAGCGGCAATTAAACCGGTTTTATCTTTAATATCTTTGATGATGCTATGCGTTCTGTCGCGTTCGCCGGAATTCGCACCATAAGTCACGGAGACAAATTTAGGTTTCAGGTTTTTGAGTCGATCGATGGATTTCCATAGTGTCTGCTCCATCTCTTCACTGCGAGGTGGGAAAAATTCAAATGAAACATTAATTTGGCCATCTAACTCAGCTAAATTTTGATTTAGCGCTTCGCGCTGATTTGCGTGAAAAAAACTCATACCCTGTAACCTCGCAATTTGCAGACTAACTATTTTTTGTACGTTATTATATCCATTTGTGCGTCTATACGTTTAGACGTCTAAATAGAAATTACCAGATCGGTATCAATAGTCAATACTTAAATTAAATTATGACGCTGAGGTTTTTTCAAAGGCAATAGGAAAAAAATTCATGATAAAAAACGCGACTCTTTTCAGGGTCGCGTTCGAATCTATAGCTAGTCAGATTTACTCAGTGAAACAGAAGTGCTCAATCATTTGGCTAATTAATTGGCGAGTAGGCTCAATAAAGCACATATCAATAAACTCATCAGGTTGATGTGCTTGCTCAATAGAACCAGGGCCAAGAACCAACGTTGGGCAGAGCTCTTGGATAAACGGTGCTTCAGTACAGTAATTCACGGTATCTGCTTTTTGCCCTAACAATTGCTCAATCACTGCGACCATTTTGTGGTCCGTTGGGCATTCATAGCCAGGGATCGGCGGATGCATGGATTCAACCGTCAAGCGGCCTGGCCAACGGGCACTAACCGGCTCAAGAGCTTCATTAAGTAGCTCATCTAAATCTTGCAAAGTTAGCCCAGGTAGCGGGCGAATATCCATATGTAATTCACAACAACCACAAATTCGGTTGGCAGCATCACCACCATGAATATGACCAAAGTTCATCGTTGGGTAGGGAATGACAAATGCAGGGTTGTTAAATCGTTCTTTTAACGTATTTCGTAAGTCCATTAGGTGGGAAATAGACTCATGCATCAATTCAATTGCATTGACGCCACGTTCTGGGTCACTAGAGTGCCCCGATTGCCCAGTAATGCGGATAGCATTTGATAAATGCCCTTTGTGCGCGCGAATCGGTTGTAAAGATGTTGGCTCGCCAATAATGGCAAAATCTGGTCTTAGCGCTGTACTGGCTGCAAAATAACGCGCACCAGCCATCGATGTTTCTTCATCTGCTGTGGCTAATATATGCAGTGGACGTTTGAGCTGAGTTAAATCCATATCGCGTAACGCATCAACAATAAAAGCAAAAAAGCCTTTCATATCTGCGGTTCCGAGCCCATATAACTTACCGTCATGCTCTGTCAGCTCAAACGGGTTTTTGCTCCAACGCCCATCATCAAAGGGTACGGTATCGGTATGGCCGCATAGCATCAGCCCTCCATTACCTTCACCAATGGATGCAAGCAAATTATATTTATCACGCGTTTCCGGTACAGGTTGAATGTTGACCGAAAAACCTAACGTCTCCAGCCATCCACCGAGAAGTTCCACCAGAGCTTTATTGCTCTGATCCAAATGAGAATCAGTCGCACTAATCGACGGAATGGCAATTAATTGACGATAAATCTCAATAAATGCAGGTAATTTAATATTCACTGTTGACAGCCTTTATCCATAATAGTATCAATATTCATGCACTTTATTTGAATAAAAATACACATTAAACTGTTTGGGTCACGAGTACAAGGTAGAAAGCATATGTTGAACACACTCATTATCGGGGCCAGTGGCTATACTGGAGCAGAATTAGCCGCTTATTTGCAACGCCATCCGGAAGTTAATCTTCAAGGATTGCTGGTATCGAAGCAAAGTGCGGATGCAAATAAACGTTTTTCTGATTTACACCCTCAGTATAAAGGCATCATCGACCTTCCCGTTCTGCCATTAACCGATGTCGCGGAAGCAGCGAAAGGTATTGATGTTGTTTTCCTTGCCACGGCACATGAAGTGAGCCATGACATTGCACCTCAGTTTCTTGAAGCGGGCTGCGTGGTGTTCGACTTATCCGGTGCTTATCGTGTCCAAGATCCTGCGTTTTATACGCAATACTATGGCTTTGAACATACAAATACTGAATGGCTAATGCAAGCAGTTTACGGTTTAGCAGAATGGCAGGCTGATAAAATTCATCAAGCACAATTGATTGCAGTACCAGGGTGTTACCCAACGGTTTCCCAATTAGCACTTAAGCCATTGATTGAAGCAGATTTACTGGATGAAGCTATGTGGCCAGTCATTAATGCTACCAGCGGTGTCTCTGGAGCAGGCCGTAAAGCCTCAATGACCAACAGCTTTTGTGAGGTGAGTTTGCAACCTTATGGCATCTTTACGCATCGTCACCAACCAGAAATAGCGACTCATTTAGGGAGAGAGGTTATTTTTACACCCCATTTGGGTAATTTCTCTCGAGGCATTCTGGCAACGATTACTTGCAAAGTAAAAACAGGTGTGACAGCAGAAAAAATCACACAAACGTTTAAAGATGCCTATCAAAATAAACCGTTAGTGCGGTTATATGAAAAAGGCGTTCCTGCATTGAAATCGGTAGTTGGTACGCCGTTTTGTGATATTGGCTATGTATTGAAAGGTGAACACCTGATTTTAGTAGGTACAGAAGATAACCTACTCAAAGGTGCAGCAGCACAAGCCGTTCAGTGCATGAATATTCGTTTTGGTTTTGCTGAAACTCAGTCTTTACTTTAAGAAGGATTAACCCCATGCAACCCTTAGTGATTAAATTGGGCGGAGTATTACTTGATAGCGTCGAGGCGCTTGAAAAATTATTTACAGCTATCCAAACCTATCGGCAAGCTCATCAACGCGAGTTGGTGATTGTGCATGGTGGTGGTTGTTTAGTTGATGAATTGATGCAAAAACTGCAATTACCCGTGGTTAAAAAGCAAGGGTTGCGTGTCACGCCAGCAGATCAAATCGATATTATTACGGGGGCATTAGCAGGCACCGCGAATAAAACATTATTGGCATGGGCAACGAAGTATCAACTTCCGGCAGTAGGTCTTTCTCTTGGTGATGGTCAAAGCGCCACGGTGACGCAACTAAACGAAGAATTAGGCCATGTCGGTAATGCTAAACCTGGTGATGCGAAATTATTGAAATTATTGTTGGGTGCGGGTTATTTACCCATTATCAGCTCTATTGGTATCACACCAGAAGGTGAGTTGATGAACGTGAATGCGGATCAAGCCGCAACGGCTATCGCCCAAGCATTAAATGCAGATCTGGTCTTATTGTCCGATGTGAGCGGTATTTTGGATGGTAAAGGCCAAAAAATTGATGAAATGACGACGCAAAAAGCGCAAAAGTTAATTGAACAGGGAATTATTACCGACGGAATGATTGTGAAGGTTAATGCAGCATTAGACGCTGCGGCAGCCTTGCAACGTTCTGTGGATATTGCAAGCTGGCGTCATGCAGAACAACTTCCCGAGCTGTTTAATGGAACCGCAATCGGAACACGGATCTTGGCATCATAAATGAGCCATGGAATAACAATATTAATTGAGCGGATAGGTACGTTATGAAAAAGGGCATTAAAAAGATTGTATTAGCATATTCAGGTGGTCTGGATACATCAGCAATTATTCCATGGCTAAAAGAAAACTATGATGGTTGCGAAGTCGTGGCCTTCGTTGCGGATGTGGGGCAAGACCGTGAAGATTTAGTGGGCGTTGAGAAAAAAGCCCTGCAATCAGGTGCATCTGAATGCTACGTAGTTGATTTACGAGAAGAGTTCATCAAAGAGTATATTTACCCTGTATTAAAAACAGGTGCATTATATGAAGGCAGCTATTTATTAGGTACGTCAATGGCTCGCCCAATTATTGCTAAAGCACAAGTCGAAATTGCCTTAAAAGTGGGTGCAGATGCTGTTGCCCATGGCGCAACAGGTAAAGGTAATGACCAAGTGCGTTTCGAAAGCACTTATACGGCATTAGCACCACAGTTACAAGTCGTTGCACCATGGCGTGAGTGGGACTTACGTTCCCGTGAAGCGCTGCTTGATTACCTGAAAGAACGTAATATTCCAACAACAGCCAGCTTAGAAAAAATCTATAGTCGTGATGAAAACGCATGGCACATTTCTACTGAAGGTGGCGTATTAGAAAGCACATGGAATGCGGCAAACCAAGATTGTTGGGTATGGACTGTCGACCCACAAGATGCACCGGATGAAGCTGAACTGGTTACCGTTGGTGTTAGACACGGCGAAGTCGTTTCGGTAAATGGGCAAGCATTGTCCCCACTCGGTTGTTTAGAAACATTAAATACTTTAGGGGCAAAACACGGTGTGGGCCGTATCGACATTGTTGAAAACCGTTTAGTGGGTATGAAATCCCGTGGTTGTTATGAAACCCCAGGCGGCACAATTATGATGGCTGCTCTGCGTGGTATTGAACAACTGGTTCTTGACCGTGACAGCTACAAATGGCGTGAGCAACTTGGTTTAGAAATGTCATATGTGGTTTATGATGGGCGTTGGTTTGCGCCATTACGTCACTCGCTGCAAGCCGCTGCTGAATCATTAGCGCAAGATGTGACAGGTGAAGTTGTTCTGAAATTATATAAAGGGCAAGTGACTGCGATTCAGAAAAAAGCGGATAAGAGCTTGTATTCAGAAGAGTTTGCCACATTCGGTGAAGATGAAGTTTATGATCACAGCCATGCAGGTGGGTTTATTCGTCTTTACTCGCTATCTTCACGTATCCGTGCGCTGAAAGAACAAAACAAAGCGAAATAAATCAAATAGTAGTCCCCCGATAGCCAAGACCGCTATCGGGGTTAAAAACTTATTTTATCAATCAGGTAGGGATTCGTTATGGCACTTTGGGGTGGACGTTTTAGTCAGCAAGCAGATCAACGGTTTAAACAGTTTAATGATTCACTGCGTTTCGATTATCGCTTGGCGCAACAAGATATTATCGGCTCAGTCGCATGGTCAAAATCACTGGTAACAGTTGGTGTATTGTCTGATAGCGAACAACAAACTTTAGAACAAGCGCTAAATGCCTTACTTAAAGAAGTACAAGATAACCCTGAAATTATTCTGCAAAGTGACGCAGAAGATATTCATAGCTGGGTTGAGGGGCAACTGATTGATAAAGTCGGTGATTTAGGTAAAAAATTACACACAGGCCGTAGCCGTAACGACCAAGTCGCAACAGATTTAAAATTGTGGTGTAAAGACCAAGTTGCATTGCTACTTGAAGCAGTAACAGAGCTACAAAAAGCACTGGTGCTGACTGCAGAAAATAATCAAGAAGCCGTGATGCCAGGTTATACGCATTTACAACGCGCCCAGCCTGTTACTTTTGCACATTGGTGCTTAGCTTACAGTGAAATGTTAGCGCGTGATGAAAGCCGTTTAAAAGATACACTAAAACGTTTAGATGTCAGTCCATTAGGGTGCGGAGCATTGGCAGGCACGGCTTATGATATCGACCGTGAGCAGCTAGCATCATGGTTAGGTTTTGCTTCTGCAACACGTAATAGCTTAGATACCGTTTCAGATAGAGACCACGTGCTTGAACTATTATCCAACGCAAGTATCGGTATGGTTCATTTATCCCGCTTTGCTGAAGATTTAATTTTCTTTAATAGTGGTGAAGCTGGTTTTGTCGAGTTATCAGACAAAGTGACATCAGGTTCATCATTAATGCCACAAAAGAAAAACCCAGATGCATTGGAATTAATCCGCGGAAAATGTGGCCGTGTCCAAGGTGCACTGACAGGTATGATGATGACCCTTAAAGGATTACCGCTTGCGTATAACAAAGATATGCAAGAAGACAAAGAAGGGTTATTCGATGCATTAGATACTTGGTTAGATTGCATGCATATGGCTGCGTTAGTACTTGATGGTATTCAAATTCGTCGTAGCCGTTGTGAAGATGCCGCGAAGCAAGGTTATGCCAACGCAACTGAGCTTGCTGATTACCTCGTTGCTAAAGGTGTTCCATTCCGCGAAGCGCATCATATCGTGGGCGAAGCGGTTGTTGCAGCAATTGGGCAAGGTAAAGCTTTAGAAGAAATGGCTCTCAGTGATTTGCAAAAATTCAGTGACACTATTCAGTTGGATGTCTATGAAATTTTATCGCTACAATCTTGTTTAGATAAGCGGTTAGCAAAAGGTGGGGTGTCTCAGAAGCAAGTGGCAAGTGCTATTGTGGAAGCAAAAAAACGATTAGAACTGTGATTAGTTGTAGAAGAAAAAATGGGGGGTAGCATGACTACCCCGATTCCCATAACGCGTTTGTTTTTAAATATATTTAATGGTTAGCATTCCGAGTTGTTTTTCTTCATTCACCCAGTTATATGAATACTCTCCTCTACCTTCATTGATTACCTTCCAGCCTTGAGTATTTGCAACATCATTCAAGTTAATTTTACTAGCAACCATATCAGATTGATTATTTAAGCAATTCAATGTGACATGTTTGTCGGTCACTTCATTAAAGCAAGGCGGAAATACGACTGCACCAGAGAAATGAATAACCCCATTTTGTTGGTCATTACTTGCATAAGCATGAATAGATGCGGTTGTAACGAACAATAATGCGCAAAGTGAACGAAGGCTAAATTTTTGAGTTTTTGTTAATAAATTTTTCATAATAGTATCCCGTCATTGATTTTTGATTAATCAACTTGCTGTATGTTTAAATTAGATTTGTGTGCTCTTAAATAAGAATAATAATAGTGAACTGATATTCCCTGGTGTTTTCGATGAGGGGGATTATAAATTGAAAAACGCCATTTAGGTGTAAAATTAAAAAAGGAAATGTTTAAAAATATAAAGAAAATAAAATTACTCCCACTATGATTTAAAGTTATCCCTTTGCATTTCAATGGATAATAAAACTGTAAATTATGATATTTGTGGGGTTTTATTCCCTTATTTGTATTTATTGCTGGTTTTTTATAGTTGGATTCTCTAGTGCTTTTTTGTTGTTATCAATCTGCAATAATGCTTAGAATAAGATTTAACAAAATCAGTCTGCAATTTACATTTACTTTTATATAAAAACTTACAAACTTTAATAGAAAGTGAAAGTAAATATAACAAAATGTTTCTTTTATTTTATTGGAATATAATGAGCGACATGTGGAGTGATATGTAATAGACGTTATTCAACAATTGAAGAATATATATTATTACTGAGTCTTATAAACTCTTATTGAGAGTAAAAAAGAGCTCCTAAGAGCCCTAATAGAACCTATAGCGAGACAATTACTGATACTGCACTTTAATTAGTCCGGTTTTGTTCGAACTATCTAGCCATTTAAATTGATAGTTTCCGAGTTGATTAGAGAGTTCTATGCTTTTTGTTGTACGACTTAATCTATGAATATCAACATACTCTGTTTTCATCTTTGATTGTTCATCTAGACATCCAACACGTAAATGTGATGATGCTTCATGGGACATTAAGCAGGGAGCGTTAACAACATTACCGGTGAAGGTAATAACTCCTGAATGCTCTTTGGCTAATGAATTCGCATTAAGTGAAATAAATAATGTTATAAAGAATAACAATAAAGATTTAATCTGTGAGTTAAAACAAGACGATATCGATGCGTTCATAGTGTTTTCTCCTGTTTTAAGGGAGTGTTGAATAAAACATTAATTTTGAGCGCGTTAGTGAATGATTATTTATTGTTTTGATTTCTTTATAAAAATTACTTCTTGTTTCCTTATCTTTATAATTAATTTTTGTATAAATTAATGAATTCACAACTGCTTAAATGTGACTGAATGTATATTAAACGCTAATATTTTAATTATTTTAGTGACATTAACTGAATGTTAAAATTAAGTTAATTTTATTGGTTGTGTGATTTAATGACAAAAATAGTCTATATTTTTTGAGGAGAATGTTGGGATTTTACTTGGCAACGTTAAGATGTAACTTATTGAAAGTTTATTCTAAAAAAACACAGTTAATGATTTTATTAAGAATGTTATATTGAAACGCTAATGGTAAATGAATTTAATTATTAATTAACTATTCTCTCTTTTGAAGAGTCACGAATGAGATACATTTTGTTTCTAAATATTACATTTTGTTTCATTATATTGCGTGTATCCTTCAAAAAATGAGGTTTCCCCCCTATTTTTCAATTTATCAATAGATAAAACAAAACAATATCGATATAGTGATTGGTATTATCTATCTTTGGTTTGACAGAGAATTCACGAAAGGAAAAGAAATATGAATATTCGAGATTTAGAGTACCTTGTCGCACTCGCCGAACATAAACACTTTAGACGTGCCGCGGATTCTTGTCATGTTAGCCAACCAACTCTTAGTGGCCAAATTCGTAAATTAGAAGAAGAACTTGGCGTGATGTTGTTGGAAAGAACTAGCCGTAAAGTTCTTTTTACTCAACAAGGTTTGTTATTAGTTGAACAAGCCCGTACTATTTTGCGTGAAATTAAAGTATTACAAGAAATGGCAGCCCTCCAAGGGGAAAGCATGTCAGGGCCATTACATATTGGTTTAATTCCAACGGTTGCGCCGTATCTATTACCTCATATTATTCCGCAATTGCACCAAGCTCACCCTAAATTAGAAATCTATTTGCATGAAGCGCAAACTCAGCAATTATTAGCTCAGTTAGACAGTGGTAAATTAGATTGCGCTATTTTAGCGGAAGTAAAAGAAACGGACCCTTTCATTGTTGTGCCTTTATTTGAAGAACCGATGAAATTGGCTATTTACGAGAGTCACCCATGGCATGACCGTGATACGATTGAAATGAGTGAATTGTCAGGTGAAAAGCTATTAATGTTAGAAGATGGCCACTGTTTACGTGACCAAGCAATGGGCTTTTGTTTCCAAGCGGGTGCTAAAGAAGATACACACTTCAGGGCAACGAGCTTAGAAACGTTAAGAAATATGGTGGCAGCAGGGAGTGGAATTACACTTTTACCTGATTTATCGGTGCCAAATGAAGTTTGTCGTGATGGGGTATGTTATTTAAATTGCATTGAACCTGAACCGAAACGAACCATTGTATTAGTTTATCGCCCGGGTTCACCGTTACGTGGGCGCTATGAACAATTAGCGGAGACCATCTATAACTCAATGGATAACTATTATAAAAATAGAGTTTAGGGTTAAGCTACCAATATTATTTTTTAGTTGATGATGGTTGCCAAATTTTTGGCAACCATAAATCACAGAATAATTAAAAGAGTCGATTTAAACCATTTAAAGCTGCAACACGGAAAGCTTCCGCCATCGTCGGGTAATTGAACGTCGTATTGACGAAATATTCGATAGTATTACCTTCACCTTTTTGTTCCATGATAGCTTGGCCGATATGGATAATTTCAGCCGCTCTCTCACCGAAACAGTGAATACCTAATATCTGTAATGTTTCTCTATGGAATAATATTTTCAAACTACCGACATTCATACCTGCGATTTGTGCACGTGCTAAATGTTTAAACTGTGCTCGGCCAACTTCATAAGGCACTTTCATTGCGGTCAGTTCTTGTTCTGTTTTACCAACTGAACTAATTTCAGGAATGGTATAAATCCCTGTTGGAATATCTTCCACTAAATGCGCATTACCTAAACTACCCCCAATGGCTCGGGCTGCAATTCGGCCCTGGTCATAAGCTGCAGAGGCCAAACTTGGGTAGCCAATGACATCACCAACAGCATAAATATGTTCATTAGTGGTGCGATACGCTTTATTGACTTTAACTAAACCGCGACCATCTGCTTCGATCCCGACATTAGCCAGACCTAAGCTATCAGTGTTACCAGTTCTTCCGTTCGCATACAGTAAACAGTCCGCCTTGACTTTTTTACCCGACTTCAGGTGAACAATAACACCGTCTTCAACCCCTTCGATTTTTTCATATTCTTCATTATGGCGAATAACAACACCACTATTCCAAAAATGATACGACAAGGCATCTGACATTTCTTGGTCAAGAAAGGCCAAGAGATGATCACGGGTGTTGATTAAGTCAACTTTAACCCCTAATCCACGAAAAATAGATGCATATTCACAGCCAATAACACCTGCACCATAAATAATCACATGGCGAGGCTCATGGGTCAGGTTGAGAATAGTATCACTGTTGTAGATCCGAGAATGGTTGAAATCAACGTCAGAAGGGCAGTATGGACGAGAGCCAGTGGCTATTACGATTTTATCTGCACTTAAAACATCACAACTTCCATCCGCGTAGCGGACACTGATATGTTGTTCATCGATAAAGGTGGCTTCACCCGAAAACATTTGGCAACCATTACGTTCGTAAAATCCTTGGCGCATGCGTGTTTGTTGGCTAATTACCGTTTCAGCATGTCGCAGAATTTCAGAGAAAGAGGAGCTTAAGCTACGGGAGTTATCACTATAAAGAGGGTTTTGGTTGAATTCGATAATACGGCTAACAGCATGACGGAGGGCTTTTGAGGGAATGGTTCCCCAGTGGGTACAGCCTCCGCCGACATTATTATAACGTTCTATAACAGCAACGTTTTTTCCTTGTTTCACTAGCCCCATGGCGGCGCCTTCACCACCAGGACCGGAACCAATGACTATTGCATCAAAATGGGTAAGTTGCATGAGGTAAGACCTGCTCTAAAACAAAATGACAACAAGATGTTATCATTAGTTGGTTATTTCACCTAATTTCCTCGCCGTCTTTCAAATTGATATAGCGTTGGCGACATTCGCTTACCCTAGTCACATACTTATATATGCTTTCAGAAATTCGCTTGTTTTGCCGCCTTATCTCAATTTGAAATTCTTAGGCGAAAATATTTTAGTTCAAGAGCCTCAGAAAAATACCTAAATATAATTCATAGATTCATAAAGTAGGGATTTGCTGAAGTATTGTTTAGTGAAAGGTTGGTAGTATATCAGCGTTAAAAAACTAATTGAAAAAAGGCTAAGTTAAATTCTGAAAATGAGTAAATTGCAGCGATAGTCGCTTTTTCTCCAAAACAGTTTAATTATTTTCAGGTATGCTAGGCGAAGAGTAATACTTATTACATTGACCTTCCATGATAAGAAATTAGGATCACCGTGAGCAACACAATTGGCGTTAGAGCAAAACAAAAAGAAAAAACTCGGCGTTCACTCGTCGAAGCCGCATTTAGCCAATTAAGCGCTGAGCGGAGCTTTACTAGCCTCAGTTTACGGGAAGTTGCACGTGAAGCTGGGATTGCACCAACTTCATTTTACCGTCATTTTAAGGATGTTGATGAACTCGGGCTGACGATGGTTGACGAAAGTGGTTTGATGTTACGCCAGTTAATGCGCCAAGCAAGACAGCGTATTGCAAAAGGCGGGAGTGTGATCCGTACATCAGTCTCAACTTTTATGGAGTTTATTGGTAATAACCCTAATGCCTTTAGGTTATTATTGCGGGAGCGTTCGGGAACATCTGCGGAGTTTCGTGCAGCTGTCGCTCGGGAAATTCAACATTTTATTGCGGAATTGGCCGATTACCTTGAACTTGAAAGCCGTATGCCTCGCCATTTTACAGAAATGCAAGCCGAGGCCATGGTAACGATTGTCTTTAGCGCAGGTGCGGAAGCGCTAGACATTGATGAAGAAAAACGCAGAAATCTCGAAGAACGGCTGGTATTACAGTTAAGAATGATCGCGAAAGGCGCCTACTACTGGTACCGCCGGGAACAGGAAAAACAAAATCAAACTGACCCAGACCTTACTAAATAATAAGGAGAATCAATGACGGATCAAAAAAGTTATGAAAGAAGCACATTATTGCTAGCCTTTGTGATTGGCCTTGCAACCCATGGGACGTTTTCAACGCTGTTTAACTCGTTGGTCGACTTTTCATTTTTTCCAATTTTAACCCTAATATTAGCTGCGTATTGTTTACACCAGCGCTATTTACATCAAGCCATGCCGATGGGGTTGCCAAAATTTGTTGCTGGTAGTTTTTTTATTGGTCTATTTGGTTATGCCGCGATTTTACGCGTTCAAAACCCTGAAATAGGCTCTAACTTTATCCCAGCAACCTTTATTGTCATTATCGCATTGTGGATGTATTCAAGCTGGAAAGCACGTAAGAAAGAAAAAGCAGAGCTGGCACTTGAGCAAGAAGTCGAAAACTAAGTTTAGACGACTTTTCTACTAAATAAGACGCCGCAGTAAAATGCGGCGTTTTTGTTTTTAATAACCGAGTTTTCAGCCAACTAATAGCGGCTCAGTAATACCCCACTTTCCATATGATGGGTATAAGGGAATTGGTCGAATAAGGCTAATTTCTCTATTTTATGCGTTTTAGTCAGCTCAACTAAGTTATCGCATAGCGTTTCTGGGTTACATGAAATATATAGGATATGGTCATAACCCTGAACTAGCTTCACTGTTTCTGCATCTAAACCACTGCGAGGCGGGTCAACGAAAATGGTATTGCACTGGTAGTCTGCTAAAGAAATACCCTCTAGGCGCCTAAATTCACGAGCACCTTGCATGGCTTGGGTAAAATCCTCTGCAGACATACGAATAATTTGTACATTTTCAATATTATTGGCTTCGATATTATATTGAGCCGCAGCCACGGAAGGTTTTGCAATTTCAGTGGCTAATACGCGTTCGAAATTTTGCGCTAATGCCAATGAAAAGTTTCCATTTCCGCAGTAAAGTTCTAATAAATCCCCCGTCGAATTCTGTGTTGCCCCAATTGCCCATTCCAACATTTTGATATTGACCTGTGCATTAGGTTGCGTAAAGCTATTTTCGATTTGGCGATAAACCATATTTTTACCCATTACCGGTAATATTTCATCCACATAATCATTGTCTAACATGATTTTTGTTTTTGACGCCCGGCCAATCAACTGCACATCAAAGCCTTGTTCAACTAAAACGGCTTTTAAGGCTTTTGCCTCAGTAACCCACTCTTCACTGAGTTTTTTATGGTAAAGCAGCGAAACAATCAGCTTATTACTTAGTGTTGATAAATAGTCAATTTGAAATAATTTATGACGCAGTAATTCATTTTGCTTAATTAACGGCAATAACGCTGCCATCATGTCATTAATTAACTGACTTGCGACAGGGAACTGGTCAACACGGATCCTTTCTTTAGTTTCCTTATCAAACATAATATGAAATAAATCGTCATTATCGTGCCAGACGCGAAATTCGGCGCGCATCCGGTAATGCGACTTTGGTGATGAAAAAATTTCAGGTTCAGGGGCGTTAAAAGGAGCCATCATCGCCTTTAAACGATCCGTTTTTTCTACGAGCTGTTGTTCGTAGTCTTCAGTGTGCAAGGTGTTTGGCATGTTTGGCTCCATAAAACAGTAATAAATTCGTATCAGGAGCGAAATTGTAGGGAATGCGGCGAAGATGTCCAGTTTTCATTATCCATCCATAGACACTCATAACTATTCAACTTACGATAATAGGCTGTGGTTTAGGGAACTTGGTGTAAATCCAAGACTGACGCGCAACGGTAATTAAGGTATCCCCGTCATTCTTCAAGCTACATGGGTGTTGGCATCGCTCAGCTACCCTAGTCACATACTTCAGTATGCTCCTAGGGATATCTTCGCTTGCCGCCTACATGTCACTTGAATTGTTTAGGGGATATAACAGGTCGAATTTTCATTTTATATATCGTTTTTATTTCATATATAGAAACCCAACTTGTTACTTTATAAGTCCGATACCTGCCACGCTACCAATCGCTTTGTTGAATATCTGCGCGAATCTATATTCAACCTCGCGGAACATTAATTGAATTGATTTTCCGAGTGTAATCATAATGAATAATAAAAAGTCGCTGCCGTTATCGGCCGCTGCGCTGGCTGTATTGTGCGCTACTTCTTCTTTGGCAAGTGCAAATAATAAAACTGACCAAGTGGTCGTGTCTGCTAACCGCTTTGAACAACCTATTTCTTCTATATTAGCGCCAGTGACGGTGGTCACTCGTGAAGATATCGATCATTGGCAATCCAATACTGTGATAGATGTATTAAGACGCCTGCCAGGAGTGGATATTGCGCAAAACGGGGGAATGGGTCAACAAAGCTCCTTATTTATACGTGGCACAGAGTCACGCCATGTTTTAGTGCTGATTGATGGTGTTCGTCTGAATCAAGCGGGTATTTCCGGTTCTTCCGATATGAGCCAAATTCCTATCTCACTGGTACAACGTATTGAATATATTCGCGGCGCCCGTTCAGCGGTTTATGGTTCTGATGCCGTTGGCGGTGTAGTGAATATTATTACGCGCCGTGATAACGATGGCACAACTTTAAATGCAGGTATTGGCTCACACAGCTACCAAAACTATAACGGTTCGACTCAGCAAAAAATTGGTGAAAATACGACGGTAACCGCAGCCGGAGCTTATACGCATACCAAAGGGTTTGATATTGAAGCCAGAGGCAATACAGGCGGGGGCCCTCAACCCGATAAAGATGGTTTTTTGAATAAAACGTTATGGTTAGGTGTTGAGCATCAATTTTCTTCCGATCTTTCTGCTTATGCACGCGCTTATGGTTATGACAATCGTACGAGTTATGACGGTACACCAGCAGACACTCGTAAGCTATATAGCAGAACATATGAATCTGGGTTGAAATATGCGAATGGTAAGTACTCTACAAGTTTGCTTGGGAGCTATAGCCATATGAAAGATTATAACTACAACTATCATAATGGGCGGTATGGTAGCGGTTCTGTAATTGATGAATCAGACCAATATAACTTTCAATGGGGTAATAGCTATAGGTTAGAAAAAGGAAATATCAGTGCCGGAGTCGATTATCAACGTCAAAGTATCGAGCCCGGTGGTTATACGATGACAAGCAAAAAAGAAACCGTCAATAACGCAGGTATTTATCTTACAGGACAATATGCACTCATCGACTCTGTCAGTGCGGAAGGGGCAGTACGTTCAGATCACTATTCTGAATTTAACTGGCACACGACATGGCAATCAGGTTTAAGTTGGGAATTTTATGATGGATATAAGATCATCGGCTCTTATGCTACAGCGTATAAAGCCCCTAATTTAGGTCAGCTTTATACAGATAATGTTGCTTGGAACATTAAAGGAAATCCAAATTTAAAGCCAGAAGAAAGTAAACAGTGGGAAATTGGTTTAGAAGGCGAAACAGGGTTATTATTTTGGCAATTAACTGGGTATGAAAACGAGATAACTAATCTGATTGATTTCACTACGGATCCAGTGACTTATGCTAGTTCTTATAACAATATTGGCAAGGCAAAGATTAAAGGTGTCGAGTGGAATGGTGAATTACAAACAGGCCTATTTAGCCATCAACTCACGTTACAGTATCTAGACCCAAGAAATGAAAAAACAAATAAAGTGCTTAATCGTAGAGCAAAACAACAAGTCAAATACCAGCTAGATTGGAATATTGCTGCGGTAGATATGGGGCTGACTTACCAATATATAGGCAGTCGCTATGATATCAATGAAACTTATCAACGCACTAAAGTCGGCGGAGTAAGCATCTGGGATCTTACGGCTGCATATCCAATCACTTCACATCTCACAATTCGTGGTAAAATAGCTAATATGTTCGATAAAGACTATGAGACCGCGTATGGTTATCGCACCGCTGGAAGAGAATATTTCCTCACTGGAAGCTACAACTTCTGATAACAACCTATCTGTTCGCCCGACCATTCTAGTATTTGACTCTGGAGTGGGCGGGTTATCTGTCTATCGTGAAGTCAAAAAATTGATCCCGTATGCACACTATATTTATGCATTCGATAATGAAGCCTTCCCTTATGGCGAAAAAAGTGAAGAGTTTATTATTGATAGGGTTTATCAAATCGTAAATGCGATAGCTGCAAAGCATCCTTTAACTATTGCGATAATTGCTTGTAATACGGCAAGTACCGTCAGCCTCCCTAATTTGAGAGCACATTTTACGTTCCCAGTTGTTGGGGTTGTTCCAGCTATTAAACCCGCAACCAAGTTAACGCGTAATGGCGTGGTGGGTTTATTGGCGACGAAAGGCACTGTAAACCGCGAATACACCAAAGAGCTGATCGAACGGTTTGCTACAGACTGCAAAGTCATTTCATTGGGCTCTGCGGAACTCGTTCAACTCGCAGAAAGAAAACTGCATGGGGAAAGCTTACCATTAGATGAAGTCGCTCAAGCCGTCAGACCATGGATCCGCATGCCTGAACCGCCTGATACCGTTATTTTAGGTTGCACCCATTTTCCTTTATTAATAGAAGAGCTCGAAAAAGTGCTACCAGATGGAACTCGATTCATTGATTCAGGTTCTGCAATCGCCAGAAGAACTATTTGGCTCATTAATAATCAAGCTGAAATCATCAATTCAGATGAGGAAAACTTCGCATATTGCTTATTAATGGATGACAACGTAAAAGGGTTACAACCAGTTCTCGAAGCCGAAGGGTTCAAAACGCTGCAAAAACTAGCTATTTAAGTTAAATTTGATGGAAAGCTGAGCGAACGAAAAAAAATATGAAAAAAAGGG
>NZ_JAMPQC010000038.1:0-37392 GCF_028482225.1 Providencia sp. PROV130
GAGCCTTTGATAAAGGCTCTTTCTTGGGTTTGACTCAGCGCTTACAGCTAATCAGCCAACGCTAGCAGGTGAAAACATGGCTTTTGAGCCGATTCAGTATTGGATAGAGCCCAGCAACAAGAAGCCAGTAGCGCTTCGACTTTATCCGTTCTTCCCGTTAACACCACTTCGACGGCGGAGGTTTGTGTTCCGTCGTTATTAAACCCGTGGTCTAAGGAAGCTTTTCGGATCCGCAGGTAGTCCGTGTTGGCATTCAATCGTGCGATGTCCATCTTCAGCCATTCCTCTTCCGTCAACAGAGAGTACGGCCAGCCCATTTGCGATAGTGTCCCTAAGATCGTTGTCAGTCGATACAAGTCGTTTTTAGCGGTCAGTTTGCCCGTTCCGCTGTCGTACAAGTATTGAAGCTTTTCCTTCAGCTTAGCATTCATGGGATGATTTTCCCCTTGACGGATAAGCCAGCGCAGATCAGGGGCAACATCTTTGGAAAAACGTTTTTGCCGCATAGCCAGTTTCAACCATTCAAAGAGAAAAAGATGCTCTTGCACATTGCCGTTTGCACGGCCATCTCTTTTGGCAATCCCCAATGCAGCCAGTGCGCACCAGGCAAGATGCGCACTCATTTGGTTCAAGGTGGTTTTTGTTTGGTTCATGACGTCAAATGTTGCCTATGTTTCGTTTTTGTTTACAAGCGCTATATTACCCGAAACTTCGCTAATGTGCTTGTCATCGTTTTCCTGCGCCTGTGTAGAGATGACAATTGACTGTGACACCTTCAAAAGCTCACTTGCTGCGCTAATACTACGCGCCCGGAGGTCATCGGCTTTTGTATCACGGTGCATTAATTGTCGTGCGCGTCGCAAATGCGTGACATCCATCGGAATAGCCGTTTCGATCAGGGTGTTGAGGTAGTCTATCGCTGGACGCTCATCAGCAGGGGGATAATGCATTTCACCATACTCACGATTCAGTGACGCATATATGCGTTGAATATCATCCACCGACATCATGGCATTGTACCGAGGGAGCCATCCGGAGAAAAACAACAAAGTAAACGTTAACAAAATGGCTGAGAACGAAGCAGGATAGACCGCCAGCATCATGAACTCGGTGAGTTGTGCGGATGGATGCGCTTCACTGCGATACAAAAACTGCATGATGGCATACAAAAGAAGAAAAACGATAGCAATGGTATATAAGCAAGCGGCAGAATAACTTTCCATGAAATTGGTCAATTTCATTCTGGGGCAAGTAGCTTGTTTTTTAAGGTACAGTTCAACATCAGTCGTATCAAGGATCATTGTAGCCTCTTCCGGCAATGTTAGTGGTCTGGGTGTTCTAACGAGGATGTATCCAGAGCCAGACCCGCTTTTGCAATGCTGTCAGTCAGCGCATTAATATTGTTTTCCGCCTTAAGGCGAGCATCGTGATTGTCTTTCTCTTTTTTTGCCCGGAAAAGCATGGCATCCACAGTTCGGGTATGCACCGCGCTCATCGGCACACCGGACATCACAACTGCATTGAGGTAGTCAATGGCGGGACGCTCGTCCTCTGGGCCATAGCCCAATTTGTCGTAGGCATCCATAGACACCGTATAAAGCAATTCAATTTCACTGACTGTTAACAGAGCCTTGAACTTTGGAAAAGCCCCATAGAAGAACAGACGAGTTAACACCAGGATTCCACCACAACCCAGCGCGTAGTACCCCGCCAGATCCATTACACGGTGAAATTCTGAGTCGCCGAATCCAACCAGATGGGTGCATAAATAAGTAAGGCCATACAAGACCACAAAAATTAACATTGGTGTCAGCACAGCCGACAAGAGGATATTTTCAATAAACATCGTGACCTTCAGCATACGGCTACTACTCTGCCGTTGCAGGTACAGTTGAATGTCTGTCTTATCCATATTCATATGCTCCGAATGCGCGCTCCGATCGCCCATGTTAGACGGTCGGAGCGCAACGATTTTCAGGGACGTTTAGGCCGGCGTTTTGTTTTGTGCGATCACCGATTCGAATGTCTGACTCATGCTGTTCAGCTTGGAATCACGTTCATCTGCATCGACCAGTGCGTAAAATTTACGGCGGTGGCGATAATTAATTGGGATGCCTTCCTGGATAAGGGTATTGAGGTAATCAATACCCGATTTCTGTTTTGACTCTACATGGCCCGTCTCTTGATATGCAGTGAACGATTTGGAACATAGCTCTTCAATTTCGCCCACTTCCAGCAACGGGCACAGCCGTGGAAACACACACGAATAGTACAAATGCACAAAGACCAATAAGCAGACACCGCCTCCGGTAAAGAAACACAACGGCAAAAATAAGAGCTCTTCGACAATTTTTGGCATGATGATCAGGTGGGCTATGGCAAACATCAACGCCATGATGAGGAAGCCGATGAGCGGCGGAGTCAGGATGCAATCCATCAGGCGTGTGAACTTTATCAGTCCACAGGAGCTTTGACGTTGAAGGTATAATTTAATATCGGTCTGATCAGTTTTCATGTTGGCCTCTTCGGTTAACGGTCGTTTGCTTTTTTCTGTACATCTTCACATTTTGGTGAAACCCCTTGAGAGCGCTGCTCTTGCGCACTCAGTACCCACCACCCATTTTCTACTTTATGCCTTGGGCTCAGTCCGTCATCATCCGGCCAACGCACAGCAACAACGAAGTTGTAATTGTTGATCCAGCGGACAGCTGTTTGACAGTACAAGGCATTTTGCAGCATTGACTTAATACGATTGCTGATTTTCTTAGCCTCAGCGGGACTGCTCGTGGGGTTTACGTTGAAAATCAACGCCGGATCCGCTTGCATCATGCTCCAGGTGATAATATCTGCTTCCGAGACCCGCGCATGGCACTGCAAGAACTCGTTATTTCGGATAGCAATGCGCGACACCGCACTTGGCCGAACTGCATCACTCTCCAAAAGCGTCGGAAGTTTATCTCGGTACTGCATCTGATCAATTTGCTTCGACTGTAATGCAGAATCCGGCTTTTCCAGTGTATGTGACCCGTGACCAGCAATTAAATATCCGGCATTGTGATTGTGCTGGGCCTTGTAAATCCACATTGGGAACCGGTGTTCAGCCGTCATGCTGGTGGCAACAATCAATGCCTGATCGTAATCAGGGAAAAACACTTTTTTATGTGCCCCGAATTGAATGGTCTTTGCGCCCATCAATAGCGGTGAGCCTACAGAACGATGATAAGGTGCGGCCAAGGTAAGTCCTCCAATACAACGCTGAAAGTTAGAAGGTACACATTGAGACGTAGCCCGATTTCTCCGATACGTCTTCTGGTTTCTTATCCAACTTGACCTGGCGTTCTTCGTCGCGCAGTAAATCGTATCGCAACACCTTGGTGCCCAGAGATTTAGACATGTCCCTGCTATGGATCAGGATGTGAACACGATTCGGTGGCAGATGGGGGAAACGCTGCAAAAGGATTTTCGTGAGGACCACCAACGAGTTTTCGTTGGTGTCGAATCCATACAAGTCTTCCAGGATGATGTAAGTGTGGTTTTTATTACCAAGCTTGCCCGGCTCGGGGCATAGTTTTACACGAAAGTGAATTGCCTCGCAGGACCACTCACGGTGCGGGAGCGCCATGAGAACGAAGTCTTTCAGTATAGTGGACATAGAGCCTCTCTTGTTGTTTGTTGCCAAACTGGCTGGTATTGAAGTGTATGGGAGTGGGTTCGGCCAACGAAATTATGACGACACGTTCTATCTGGAATTGTCTTTGACACATAACCGGACATAGGCAGCTTCAACCTCACGACTTGCTGAGGTGATATCACTCCTGCGATCGTAGAGCTCAATTCGCTGAGCATGCTTGGCATTTGAGAGTTCAATACAGCGGAATCGCTGTGCAGCGATGTACTCGGCATGACTGGGGTTTTCCTGCATCGCAACGCTCCACTGCTTGGCAGCACGTAAGTACAAGTGTTTTGCCTCAAGCTCAAGTGCGATTTTGACTGCATCAACCTCGGGCAAATACTGTTTACCCAGGCGGTCAACGATATTCGAAAGAACCTTCCTGCGCGCCATCTGACCAACTCCTACGGATAGTTGAAATATTGTACGGAACAGGAAGGATGGTACGATCGGTTGGGAAGTTGACGAAGGGAAAAGCAGGTCAAAACGTTGGTGTTTTATCCCTGTTTATGATTAGCCACATACCTTGAAATCATTAATGGGGAACTTAGCCTGGGATTTTAAACTTAGATTTTAGCTTATCAGCAAGTCGCGCATGCCCTAAGTTATATAGGTTATTAATAACATCTTTGTTAAAGTTTAATTTTTCAATTACATGCATTAAATCCTCAAAATTAGCCTCATTACCAGCACGGCGTTCAAATTCTCTTTGATAACCCTTTGAGTTGCTATGGTCACCATAGAATAAAGCCAAGATGCCTGAAATTGAGATAGAATTAAACCTATCACGGAATTTTCTATGTAATATATCTTTTCGTTTTAAGGAAACCTTGATTTGTTCCAGAATTATCGCTGCATTATGCCCATTGCAAGGGTTAATAGTACCACTTACAACGGTTAGCTGATTGATATTACGATGGCGAAGAAAAAACTTAGACATCAGAAATGCGAGTTTTATGTCACTTTCATCACACCCGTACAATTGTAATTCCAAACCAATCATTTTAGCTAAATCATGTGTGGTTTCGATGATATTTATGGCCTTACTGAATGCCCTGTTAGTTAAATCATATTTTAACTTTAGTTCATCTTTCACCTGTAAGAAATCCGGATCACACCATGCGCACCTATCAGGAAGACGGTTGGCGATATCAACCAAATCATTTCGTGACAAAACACCAGAAAAGTATCCCAACTGATAGTTGATTAATGCATCTGACATAAAGTTAGAGAATTCATCAAGCTCTAATTCAACCCTATTAAACTGTGTCTTAAGATCAATGACATTAATAATACCTTCTCTCACCAAGTGTCTTTCGCTTCCATTTGAAAATGGATATCGAAAAACCTGCCCTGTCGAATCTATTGTTGATAGCTCCATGATAAATTCGTCAATCTCTTCTATAAACTTTTCTGAATTTCTTTCCGCTTTAACAGAATTTTGTTTAACAAACCCCCATATTCTTCCTATATCGTGAGACCCAGTATGGTCAAAATTAAAAGGTTCATTTTTAATGGCAAAGATTTCACTAATATAATTCTGGCAAATATCTTTCAATCTCAATTCGATAGAATGCCTAAAGTTAAAACATATTGGATATATAAAACTATCCGTCCATAGATGAACTCCCTTATTTGCTATTACAGCATCAAGCAAGACATTAGCTGCTTTGGAATATCCTTTATAATACTCCGCATATGAAGGATTCCCATTTTCTCCTACACATGCATTGGCCCACGCTGGTTCACCCGCCTTAAAATACTTGTTGCCCTCTTCAATCATTACAATACATCCTTATTCTATATTTCTTTAATTAAAGCTAATTTATTATTGGTATCGTCAACATTGACTTCTTTTAGTATTTTATAAACGGTTGACCGCGCGATTTGCAATTCCCTAGCAATTGCTGTACCACCTAACCCGCTTGCCTTCAGTTCTAAGACTCGTTCACGATTAACAGACCTCTTGCGCCCAAATTTTACCCCATTTAGCAAAGCCTCCTGTCTGCCCTCATTTGTTCGTTCCAGAATCCTTTGCCTTTCCGCTTCAGCGACCGCAGACAAAATGGTGACCACCATTTTTCCCATTGAACCTTCCGTGCTTATTCCATCATCCAAAAAACGAACAGCAACGCCCATTGAGTCGAATTCTTTTATTAGCTGAATCATGTCTGCTGTATCACGGCCAAGTCGGTCGAGTTTTTTTACTAAGATAATATCACCTGACTCAACTTTTACCTTGAGCAACTGTAATCCTTCGCGATTAATATGGCTCCCTGATTCTTTGTCGGAAAATAAACGGTGTTTTGCCACCCCTGCATCAATTAACGCTTTTATCTGAATGTCAAGCGATTGTTGGCTGGTGGACACCCTAGCATACCCAAACAGTCGCAAAATGTGTCTCCTAAATCATTATCGGACAATAAGTGTCTATTAATTAAAAATATCGAATTAATAGACACTATTTTTATATTATTTTCAAGTGTCCGAAATATTATAATATAATATACACAATTTTTTTGTTATTTAAGTGAGGGAAAATGATCATTGGTAAATTTGGAGATGTGCCTTTAGGTGAAGTTAGGCGAATCGTTGCTGCAACCGCAGATAATGAAGGGGATGAATGGAAGTACATTAGTATTGTATTTGATTTGGGATTAAAAACTCAAAAACACATAGGAAAGTGCATAGAGGAAGTCCTTGAAAATACAGAATGGTATGGCCGTGAGGTAATAAAAGACATGCTCTTGGCAGATAATGGATTAACTGCAAAGTTACAACGCACTCTTGAGTTAGCAGAAGCTCAAGGGGAACAGGATTTAATCTACAAGGGAGTGGAGTTTCATAGCCATGAAAAGACGAAATACATTTTCTCATTTGCTAGCAAAGCAGTAAGCACAATGTATATTTGTGTGATTACTGATTTGGATTTAAATCCCATTGAAGTTAAAACGATTGCTCATGGCAAAAATTACAACCTAGATTATTACCTTAATTTTCAATTTTTAAATACAAGGTATTCAATAGACCAGAAATACTTTGATGAACTAAAGGATAGTGTTCGTTGGATTGAAGGAATATTAGGTAAAAAAGCACAAAGGCTTAACGAGTACCTTAAAGTTATAGATAAATACTCTAAGAAAGCTCCAGGAATAATTGATAAAGAGCAATTAGAAATGTCCATCTCTCTCTATGAACTTAATGGGATTAGAATCATTCACAAGGCATTTATCAAAAAAGAGGAAAGCATAAAAAATCAAATTACAAAAGTAATCAATGGAGTGGCATTTAAGTATCAATTTGATGAACTCAAAGATGATAAATGTAGAGAATTTTTATATGAACTTAAAGTTGCTGCCTACTTAAGACTATCAGGATATGAGGTAAATGTTTCGGAACGGGCTGATATTATCATAGGCAATGAAATTTTTGTTGAATGCAAGAAAATCCGTTCGCCATTAAAGATAATCACGAGGATAAAGGAAGCCCTGACTCAACTTAATAAAAAAGAGAAAGTAGAAAAAGGTATTATTTATGTGGATATTTCGGATGCAGTCCCAGGCTTAAACGATAGATTTTTGGTTGTAAACCAGAAAGATTTACCCGAATTAATCAGTAAAAAGGTATCTCCACTACAACATAATGACAAATATGTAAAGGATCTAATTACTGAAAGTATTTTTAAATCTACCTTAGATTACATTAATAAACATACAGAGGACATAGAATCATTGATTGGGGATACTGTGTTAGTTCTTAATTTTGAGAGTGCATTTTTTCATGTTAACCCAATTCAAGAGAGGGTCGGATTAGTAAAAATTGCGTTCGTTTTTTCTAATGGAAATTCATTGAAGTATAATTATATTATTGAAGATTCTCAGCGTTCGTATTCGGAGCTAATGAAACTTTAAACTTCTGCAACTATATGTAAATGCAAAACGAATTTAAATTACACTTTCATCATATATAATTAAGGCGGTTCAAGCCGCCTTAAATTTCAATTATCTCTATACAAAATAAAGTAGCATTTCTGGATTCGCATGCTGTTATTGATGTAACCACAAAGTCCCTCTCTGCCGTTAGCATCACGACCGATCCACAACCCTGCCAGGCGCTTATCTGGCTTCTCGGATAACACATATACCTTGTTGTTGAAACGCTCAATGCTGGCCTTTTGAATGCCGTCCGGTATGGTGAATTCCCCCAGATGCGCGTAGCTGTTCAGTCGAAGGACGGTAACACTTCCCTTTTCACCTGGTTGCGCAGTTTCGTTCGGTTGTGCTGCCGATCGCTTACTTTTGTCTGCGTAAACAGAATTTGGGTCGAACTGTGGCGCAGCCACTGCGCTACCGGCCAACAATCCCACCGCGCCGACCAGCGCCAAAACCTTGAGTTTCATTGTGTACCCTCGTGATAATAATCCTCATACCGCATGAGGCGCTCTGAACGATGAGATCGCGCGCCCCCACGGCACGCGAACGTTCAGTTATGTAGCCCCTATGATTCAGGAGTAAAAGGTCTTTTTCAAGGTGCAGACAAGGAAAGGGTTACGAATTGAGGACGAAAAAGGTCATTCCGGTGCAAGCGATGAATACCGTCATCAGTAAAACGCCGCTGTACTTATATATAGAAGAAAGGATACCGAAGATAGCAAGACCGATCACCGGAAAGAGAACTAATCCTGGCTGCACTCCAAAGTAGTACCAGGCAATACCGGCGGTCATTAAGTCAGGCCTGTAAATCGTTATAAGCGCATAGCCAAAAAGAAAGCTGCCAATCAGTAAGCAGATCAGCAGCGTATAATGAAAAAAACGGAAGTAGAGCCCCCTGCTACGCATGAGATTTAGGTTCGTAGTCACCCGGCTCGGTGGCGATAACTTCACCCAGCTCAGGGCTGTAACGTAGCAGCTCATTTGTATCCAGGTACTCGACGTGGCGTTTGGTCTTGCTGTTTGAAAAACCGAGCTCATGTGCCAGCATATTGATGGAAGGACCGATACCAGTACGCTTCGTCATGCTTTTCACGGCCTTAATAATGGCTTTGCGATCTTCTGTCAGGTAGACCTTATCAACCAACTCATCATGACCTTGCCCCTTCGCGATGCGCATAGTCCTGGCCGTGGTCTTTTCTTCGTCTATGACGATCCTGCCGAGCTCATGCAGCTGCTTCACACGTCGGGCGACCAGACCTTTTGAATAACCCAACGCTTTGCCGATTTCATCGTAAGTTGGGGGTGCCCCGTCTTCTTTGATGCATTTAACCAAGTAGTTAAACAGCCTATCGAGATGGACGGAAGGAACTCTCTGTACGGTGGGCTCCTGTCCACATTCAGGTGCAGTGTCTGTGTGTTGGGCGGTCATAGGGTGATCCTAACTTCAGTAATGATGTTACCCAGCATCCGATTAGGGTTGCAGCGGTATGATAGTGGCGCTGACCTGGGTCACTGGAGTTTTGCCTTGCAAGCGGGCGCGGGCTTCGGCCAGGGCCAAAAGCGCTCCCTCAAGTAATTGCACATCACGATCAGCGGTGGCTGAGTCAATGGCTTTGCCGATACGTTCACCCAGGGCATTCAGATCTTGCACGATGGGTTGAATGATGCTGTTACCGTTACAATCACTCATAGTATCACCTATTCGTTCTGTTTACCTGAAATTTCATTCACCATGTTTAAACCCAATTCCGTGACGTCATAATGACAACTTCCTGCATGGGTCATCAGGCCGCGCGCGACAAGAGAGTCCAGCACTACCCGGCTTCGACTCAGGGTGTGAAACGTGAGCGGACATCCCGGCCACCACTTTCCGCCCTGGATGCGAGCAACGTTTACCAGCATTTGATGCTGATGCTTACCCAACGGTAACGGCATGAATACCTCTTTTCATAGCGGCACGGCGATCCATGATACGGGCATGCGCTTCTGCTTGCGGGTCCGTACACAATTGGATTGCCAGCAACAGCTGGTGGCGCTCAGTTCGCTCATCATTGGTCATGAAATTGAGCGCGGTAAAGCCGACAGGAATGGTGCCGTGGATACGATAACTCTCATCCAGGCGTGCCTGAGCTAAGCGACTTAACTCATTAAAACGTGCTTCAACAGCCTTCCGACCTAACTGTTTGAAAAGTGAAATTGCCTGTATTTCCGATTGTGGTGCGCGACTCATACTTACCCGCCTATCCGTTTTGTTTACACTTTAATTATCAGTCACACAGTTCGGGTGACAAAGTGAAACGGCGAAATTAATCGCCCCAGTGAGACAGTTCATCGTCAATGATGTAGTCCGCTTCATCCTGATCGAAGCTCTCTTCATCGTCGATATGTTCAAGGGAAGCGCTCGCCCACTCACGGCACTGTGCTTTTCGGTCATCCTCACTATCGAACTCCCAGGATACTGAACGGGATAGCCAGGCGTTGTACAGTAACTCGAGATTCTTTTCTTTGGTACACATCAGTTTCTCCGATAAAAGTAGAGCGGCATGAATATTTACCTTTTCCAGTTAAACATGAGGTGGACGAGCGACGAAATTACAAGTGGTAGAGAATTTGAATAGTTAGTGAATGGTAATGCTAGGGTTATATATAGTTAGGTTAATAACTAATATTGATATATTATTTTCATTAATTAAATATATAAAACTGTAATATCACACATTGGAGGTGTTATGTCTGGAGTGAGACCCATTATCATGGGTAAAGCAATGGCGCTAAATGGAGATAAGACCACTACTGGAGCAACTTGTATCGCAACTATTGAAACGGTCACTTGTTTTAATAAAAAAGCCTTAAGAGTGGGTGACCCAACCACAAAGTGTCCTAAATGCGGTCAACCAGGCACTGTAATTTCTGGACAGCAAGGTTTTTTAAATCACGGAAAACTTCAGGCCGTGCATGACTCACTTGTACAATGTGGTTGCCCGGCAGGTACTAATAAAGTTATTGCTCATAGTGGACCAGAACAAGCACAACCAAGCCGTTTTGCGTCACAAGCCCCAACATCTTTAACACCTTCCCAGGGTTCCAGTTTTGCGAGCCGTATCAATCCTGTAACCCCACCCCCTCTAATTGGTGAATGCAGAATTTCAGATAATTTGCTATATGATGGTGTATTTGTTTGGACGGAAACTTTCGGTTCAGGTCATTCGTTTGTAACAATCCACAAGAACGGTGATGTGTCACTATATTCATATGGTCGCTACGGTATGCCAGGGCCATTGACTTTAACGGGTGATGGTATACTGCTATATATGACAGGCGAAGACGCTCGAAAATATATCAGAGATGAGTTATACATTACGAATGCTAGGGTTTTTAAAATAACGGATGCAGATACAGATAAAACAGAAGCGTATTTTAATAACCTTTGGAAATCTGGCAGTATCCCTAACCTCCCTGAAAAATCTGGTGAGTTGACCCGTAGAAACGGCAGATCCATAGATGTTTATGATGTTTCAGGCAATAATTGCACAACTCATACTGTAAAAGGGTTAAAGCAATCTGGTACACGGATATTCGAAGACAGTTATACACCAATGAGAACGCAGTATCCGATCGAACGAGAAGAAGCATTCACGGTGCCAGTTTCATTCCAAAATTATTTGGATGGCAAGAAAAATAACTTTAAGAAGCTTGATGTTATTGAAGCTACAAGTGACTTCCATAAACAGTATCCAAATATCGACAATCTGACGCCATCCGATAAAGGAACCATGATTCAATTTTTTGAATTTGCCACATCGTCAGCAAAAATGGGTGGAGAGGCAACGGGTTTTGATGGTGGTGAAATGGGTGGGGGTGTCTTAGGTAGCACTTATGATAAATAAAACTTTTTTAAGATGGTTTTTGACGGTTCTGTTGATTTTGTTATTTTATTTAGGTTTGGGCATTTTTGACTTTGGGTTTAGTTCAAGCTTCACGTACAACTATACAATGATAGGTAATGATGATCCAATCTCCGTTTGGCGCGCTTTCGTAGAGAGTTTGAGAGAATATCATGACACTGCGATGGCCTATGTTATTTTTAGCACACCTATTTTACTAATATTGTTATTTCTCATTCATAAAAAGATAAGATAGCAACTGTCATGACAAAATCGGTGGGGGATCATCCTCACCGATTTCGTTCGACCACATTATCACACAATCAACAATACCGTTCACCCGCATTATAGCGGCGGATAAGCTCTGGCAATGACGCTTCCAGACCATAATAGGCGACTGTATGCGCACTGGCTGTTTGACGCATAACACCGTTATCAATAGCCACGAATTCTCTGATGAGTGCAAAAATGGCTTTTTCGCCTTGGTTAACTTCAACGAGGATGCCAGGTTCGATCAGCACTCGTCGTGGCCTTCCACTTTTACGACTCGTGGAACTGTGCTCTCCTTTAACTGTACTGGCATTCCCCGGCATAAATTGACCGCCTTTGTAATGCTCGCCATTTAGGCCTATTTCACCTCCCTTCTTGGCTTGACCTTTCATTGGATGCTCCTTATTAAAGAAAGCCGGGGGTTAGCCCGGCCAAAAGTCAGATCTTTGGCTGTGTAAATCAACCACAAGCTCCCATTGCAAAAACAACTTTATTATTCATTCACCGGAACGGTTAAATAAAGCGATGGCCATCGTTGTAGCGCGCGATCAGTTCATCAATTTTGTCCGTCAGACCGCACATCCCAATAGCCACTTCGGTGGCATTGATCTGCATGACGCCTTCCTCATCGAAAGCGACCACTGCACGAACACGATCGAAGATCGATTCTTTACCCAATTCCACCAGCTCGTACCGGCCCGGCTCAATCAGAAGTCGCCGTAAATCCCGACTTTTTCGTTGAAGTGTTTGAGACATGAGTTATTCCTGTTAGTTGTGGCTCCCTTAGTGTGGCATAGCCCATTCCGGGAACGAAATAAGGTCATTTTTCACGTTACTTCAGGTTTTCAGGCGAATAATCCCCCTCGCAAAATTACAGTTTTCAAAATGATGTCGTGATTTTGAGAAAAAAAGGTCGTCAGTTAGCGACCGTATTTCACCGTCAATCTGTGATCACAAAGGTCGGCACTTCAGCCCCTATCGTCACGCGTTTCAAGTAAGCTTCTATCGCGGGCGTATCCAAACTTCCAGTAGAGCGTAGTTCAGCGGCCATATCCGTTAATAACGTGACGTTGTCACGCATGAACTGATTGATGATAGCGACCTGCTCGTCATGAAGGGCATTAAAGGCTGAGATGTTATTGCGCAGAGATTCGTCTTTACTGTCATCGAGCAGTAGCACATTGCCAAAGCCGTTCTGAAGGTAACGTTCTGCTTGCTCACTCCAGGAACGCATATCTTCCTGTGAGCCTTCGAATTGCTTGCCATAGACGGCTAATTCCGCTGCGGATCCTCCGAGTGCCAACAACATGCGCCAATAAAGCTGATCACGCGTGGCTCGGCCGTCAAGTACCACGTTACTTTCCATATAGCCCAGGCGCAGTGCATTCCCGCGCGCTTCACGCGCAAGGACAACCCGCATGAATTCCGGGTGCGTATTCTGAAGGGCGTACACCAGAGCATGCCCGCATTCGTGGATTGCGGTCAGTTTTAACGAGGCTTCTGATTGCCGAAGAGGTACCGACATGCGACCAGACATGGCAATCGACGTTTGCGCCTTTCGTTTCGCGGCGCATATCCGGTACAGGAAGACGGAAATATAGATACTGATCACGGTAGTAACAGCTGACTCGGGGTCATGCATAGCCCCGTCAATAATGCCGTTTATCACGTCCTGTACTTGCACCAAAAATCGGCAGGCCAAGTGAAAAACGATCCCCAGCAACACGATATCGTACAAGAGACTACGGAGGTATCCGATATAGTCGAACGTTGTCGCACGTATAAAAGTGGTGATCACTAACCAGACCACACCCAGAGGCATCGCCAGATCCAATAGGTTTACGATTAATTTTGTTGAGCCTGTCGCGGTATCGGGTGCGGGCCATGCCAAAAAGGACCAGAGGAAGAGTCCGGCCAATGTGATGAAGGAAAGGTGCTCACGAACAAAGGCGGTTGCGCGCACCCATAGCGGGATCTGCTGCTTAATCATGATTTTCCTCCCACAAATTGATGGGCCCATTGGTTTGACGATGTTGTAGTGGTCGGGTCAATACCGCAGGGTTTGTCTCGTTGAGATACCGGCCAATTTCAATCTCCGCCTTTACACCGCGAATGATGATACCGGCCAGGTGCAGCGCTTCGGGCAAATCGTAAACCGTCGGTTCGTCAATGGGGTCACCACATTGCTCTCGTCCTGCCGTGATGCATAAAGGAATTATCAGGTCGCTATCCTTTGAATGAAAATCACAGCTGAGCATGTGACTATCATCATGACGGTAAGGCCAAACATGCGCCGTCAGCGCCTGCCCTTTGGCCTGCTCACGAACATAAGCCACTATCTTTCCTGCAATGCTATGAAGGCCTGTATCGGTGAAGGTGAACCCAGAGGGAACCAGCTGACTCTTTTTAGGGGATTCCAGCGCGTCACGGGCATCGCTTTCGAGTTGGTATTGGTCCAGCATCTCGGCAACCGCCTCGAAATTCAGGACATCGCTCAGAGCCTTGTTGAGGTCACCATTATGAGCCTGACTGGTTTTCAGGTGATTTTCGGCCACCTTCACCAGCATATCAGCGGCCTGGTCGAGCAAGGTCACTACCTGCCGCATCAAGGATGTCGTTGCGGCGTTCTCCGCTTCGGGTAACACGCCTGCTTGTTGCAGCGTGTTTTTCAGGTGGTTAATCACATTTTCGTAGTACATGGAGCTATGCCTATGAGTGGTAAGAGGTTCCTCATGGTAGTGGCCTGACAGGGTATCGCGAACCTTTAAGGTCCCCGTTTTGTTGCCCTTTTCGGTACTGCAATTTTCACGTCAATGTTATGGTTTTGAAAATTCACAATGAGGACTGTTTTGATGAAGAAAATCACGCTGGCCCTGCTGGTGGGCTTAACCTGCTCAACGTCGGCGCATGCCAGTTACACGCTCCTTGATGAGACTGACACGCAAGCCTATGAAGCCCCCCACTATGATGGCGGGATCTATGGTTCTAACGCGCAGGTTAACCTGCCACCGTTGCCGAAGGCTGAAGAAAAGCCCGAGCCGGAGCCAATCCATTCAGTTGATGTGAGTGAATTCAGCGTGGCGGGGATCCGTCTGGGAATGGATTTGGATACAGCGCTTGAAGCGGCAAATCAGCATGCAGAACAACGCAATATCGGCGGTGTACGGACTCAAAATCGTGACGGCAAAGTTACGTCACTGGCCTGGGGAAATGCGAATGAAGAGGTTATCGTCCAACTGATTGATGACACTGAAGCTGCGCCAGACAAAAGCGTCGTAAAATCTATTCGTTACACCTTCAACAGCCCGGACAGTCTGGTTACTGGCGCGATTGAAAAATACGGCGAACCCAGCACTAAATCTAAGGGGAAGTTTATCTGGTGTTCCGCGAAAAGTGATGTAAGGAGTGAGTGCGATATGCACACGGCTTGGATGCAGATTGATACTTACACAGTCAGCAGCATTGGTATTTTGGATGTCGTCGATCCAGCCCTGGTAAAACGGAACAAGCCACTGCCGGAAGAAAAGGATGCCGTTTCGGCCGCTGAAGAGAAAGTCACACAAGCATTGCTTTCACCTGGCCTATAAGAAACAACCAGCCAAACGGCTGGTTGATTATCATATTAAAGGCAAGAGCCTCCAGACGTATCAATGACCTGCCCGGTTATCCAACGACTTCGTTCAGATGCCAAGAAAGAAACTACATCGGCAATATCGTTAGGTTTGCCCACGCGAGAAAACACAGAGAATTCGGACGCCATCTTTTGAGCCTGTGCCTCGTGTAACCAACCGCTGTTCATGTCAGTATCAACAACGCCTGGCGCAACGGCATTCACTGTAATACCACGAGCACCCAATTCGCTTGCAAGCGATAACGTGAGCGTATTTATCGCGCCCTTAGATGCCGCATAAATAGCTCTTTGGGGATCGGCTACTCGTGTTAACACCGTCGATACGTTGATAATGCGGCCCGCAGCATTTATATGCGGTATTGCAGCTTTCAGTAAGAAAAATGGCGCTTCAACGTTGATAGACATGACCGCACTATAAATAGCAGGGGTAGTTTCAGTGATTGAGGCAGAAGGTGCTACACCAGCACAATTAACCAGCACATCAATCCCTTGGTATCCCCGTTCTTGAATGCGAGCGAAAAATTCATTCCAAAGCAATGAAGCTTCGTGCGCTGCATCAAGTGCAAAGTCAGCCGTAAAAATATCAGCATCCACCCCAAGCTGGTGGATCTCACGAATAACAGATTGCGCAGCCACCCGGTCTTTCCCACAATGGATCCCTATGTAAGCAGCGCCCATTTTAGCCAACGTCAGCGCAATCTCACGGCCTATCCCTCTTGAGCCCCCCGTGACTAAAGCCACCTTCCCAGATAATTCTTTTTCAACGTTGTGCGTTACCATTTAAAAATCTCCGCTCAATCAGTTAACCCGAGACAGACTCGGTTTTTTACTTCCAAACGTCACGGTCTGTGCCGCGACGGCCAGAATTGCCAATACCGTTAATCCCGCACCCGTCCAAGTTGCGACGACCGGATCTTGACCAAACACATTCATCGAAAATGCACTAAACATCGTGCCTAACGTCACCCCCATCGTGATAACCGCAGTATGGACGGTTGTGACCAGATAGCCTGTGCCACCAGCTTGGGTCACTCTGGTGATCAGTGCAGGATTCATTGAAATACCGATCAGTCCAACAAGCAGCACCATTAAGAGGGTAATTGTCTTTATTTCACTGAACATGGATAGCGTAATCAGGGCTACGAGTAACAAACCATGCCCCAGGCGTAAAACTCCGACAGGATGAGCATCGGCGAACCGACCAACGATGAGGTTGCCGATCACTGTACAGATGCCATAACCCAGCAAAATGAGCGTCGTTACGTCTGAGCTAAAACCAGCGTTATCTTGCAGTAAAGGCGTGAAGAAAGAGAAAGAACCGTAAGCCGCACCGATCGTTAAAAAACTCACCAGGTAGCGAGACCACAACTTAGGTGATTTTAGGTTTTGTAGGTCTTCAACGGATTCGCTTTCAGTCGCCTTTGCCAAGTCAGGCAAGCCTATTTTGGCTAATAGACTGACAAGCAGAGCAGCGACGCCTAACAGGTAAAAACAGCTTTGCCAGTCCCACTGTGTGGCGATGAAATGGCTAAGCGGTAAGCCAATGACTGTCCCCACCATCATACCGCTAAGGACAATGGAGACGCTTCGGCCAATTTTGTCAGGTGATGGCGCGATCCTGGCTGCAAAGGTTAAGGCAAGACCAAACGTGGCACCGGACAGACACCCAGTGAGTACCCGAGCCAATGCAAGCCACCAATAGGCATGCACAACCGGCGCGATAATTTCGATGATGGCATAAGCCGCAATGATGCCTGTCAATACTGACCGTGGTGAACTACGTCTTAAAACATAAGCGATAATCGGTCCACCGATCGCCATGCCTAATGCGTAAACGGAAACCAATAAACCGACCTGGCCGGTTGTCGCATTGAGATCATTAGCAATGTTCGGCAGCATGCCTGCGGTTTGTAGTTCGCTCATCGTGACGACTAAAATTGTCATCATCAATATATAGAGATGTCGGTTCAAATTTTTTCCTCTTGGTATGATCCATATTTTGCCCCAATGAGACGGGCAACCTCTTGATTAGTGCTGGAGACCTCAGGGATTGGCCTTCCTGCACTTGCTGTGAGACCGACTTCTAAAAAGAACCTTTCGAAGCCTCCCGGCGTAAAAATGAGTAACTGTTTTGCAAAATCCTTGGTGTTGTTTCTAAAGCCGTGCATCATGCCTCTTGGCACAAAGATTAGGCTTCCGGCTTGTGCGACAAACGTGTCATCTCCAGCGGAAATATCTAGTTGCCCGTGGGTGACATAAAAAATTTCATCCTCATTAAGGTGGTTATGACGTGGAGGCCCACCGCCAGGTGGGATAGTTGCCTCTAAAATAGAGAGTTGCCCTTGAGCGGCACAGGGACCGATCAAGACCGAGTACAGATCACCATTCATCCAAACGGACTCACCGTTACCAGAAGAAATATGAAATGCCTTTTCTGACGAATGCATGGTTATCAACTCCATTGTTTATCGATTAGTAAAGAACTATACAAAAGCAACTACACCTTATTGTTTACTGAATGGTAAACAATAAGGCGAATAAATAAGGTTCACGTATAGGCTTAGATTTTTTTGACGATACCTTCCGCTGTCTGGAGTAGATAATCACGATCTGGCATAGAAATGCCCATAATTCGTAACCCGTAGTACCCGGACAAAAAAGCTTTGGCGCGGGTGCTGATATCCGTGTCGGATGTGAATTCGCCCTTCTCTACACCTTCAGCAATAACTTTTTCAATCATTGCAGCCAGGCGTAACAGATAGTGCTGGTTGATGGATTGGATTTCCGGATCTTTAAAGTTACGCTCAAGTACAGAATGTAATGCGAGACAACCTCTTGGGTTATCCTGGTCGAGGTCGATGGAAATACCCCACTGGAGCATATCGAAAAGGCGCTCTTTTGCCGGTTTGTCGGCGGAGAGAATTTCTCTTTGATAGTGAATGCCGATCTCTTGATAATGGCGCAGCGCCTTTTGATACAAACCTTGTTTGTTACCAAAGGCATGATACAAGCTGCCACGACCAAGACCAGTCACCTCACATAACGTCTGGGTGCCACTCGCTTCATAGCCGTTATTCCAGAAGACATTCATTGCGGACTCAATGACAGCTTGGTCATCGTACTCCTTTGGCCTACCACTCATATCGATCCACCTCTTTATCAATTGAGGACAGTTAACCAGTTCTTTACTGACCAGTCAATAATAATATTTTATCGGTCAGTACACAATGAGGTTGGCCTTCAAGGTCAGGAATATTGCCGGGTACTCTCCGGCAAGACGTGAGTGGGTTATTGGGTCGTTACTGTAATTTGGCCAACTCCAAAAATACGTTTTCGACCAATACCAAAGACAAATGCTTTTTCAAAGTCGGCCACAGAAGACACGACCCCAGTTGCATGGAATGTGCAGGCAGGGATATGGATCCGGTGCCCTTTTTGCATTGACGGGTCAACCTTTTTAACGACGAGGCGGTCCATTTTATTTACCCCGACATGGTGGGGCGTTAAACCTGCACGGCTCAGGCGGTATTTTACGAATTCGGGCAATTCCCCTGATGGCGGGCAGACCTCACGTTTTCGGCCGTTTAAGACTTCTCGCCGAACCGCAGCGATGGTCCCTGTGATAACGACCTCCTGTCCTTCGGAAAAATACATGCTTTTTTGTACCTCACCGGGTACGCCAATGGCTTGTGCTGTTCGCAATAAGATATGAGTATCATTACCCGTGCCAGGTTGTATGGAAAACGAATACGGGAGTTTAACCTTGCACTGTTCCTGAATGAAATAATCCAGATGCTGATGTATTCCGTACACATCACTTGAGGGGATCCTCAAGCGCAGCGCGCTTTCATAATATTTCATGCATAGTCTCGCCTGAAGCCTTAGATTGTATTACCTAAGATTTCCTCATAGTAATACGCGGCTTCCAGGTGACGAAATTAGTGAGGCAGTAACGGGAAAAGAAGTTACGAACGACTAAGGGCGGTCCGGCCAACGACCGCAGAAGTCGTACACGCCAAACTCAATGAGTTTCAATGTAGTTGCGGAAGGTTGAAAAAAAACGGGTTTTTGGGAGTCATTCTGTTCAATGTTGATGATTGCAGGCTCCGGCCAGAAGCCTGCATGTTCCTCATCGGTGTACCCGGACTGATCTTGTCTAAGCCAAGCGTCATAATCCTTGTTGTATATTTTATAGTAATTCATAGGGTGTATGAATTAGCCCCCTATTAACATTTCGATCGTTTCGCCGTGGAAAGTCCCGATCACCTCTGTTGCCAACCGGTCTTTGCTTCGCTGTATATCGCGTGGCGAATAGTTTTTTAAAGGTTTCACGTCCAGACTTTGATTCTGGATGATGATATACGGCATTAGTGCCGTTACCCCTTTGAGCGTTGGTGGTTCGCCTTCCACTTCTGCTCTAAACTGAATGTTCGCCACGGGCTGAATTTTGGCCGGTCGGCGCAGACGTAGTTTGTCTTGTGGTGTATTAGCAATCCGCTGTACCAGGTTACCGACCGGGACGGTTACGTCGCTATTGTCCAAAACGTCAGCCTGCATGTTGGCGAGCAATTTGGCCTTATCCGGGATCCGAAGCAATGATTTTCGTTGCCAGGAAAAGCGCACAGACTGTATATCCGCGTTATGCCAGGCTCTTATTTGGCGATACAAATGCAGGGTCATCACGCCAGGGCATGCATTATGCAGCGCATTGAAACGAGCATTCTGCGAACTGTAATCAGTGATGATGTGATCTTGTATTGACTGTTTGGCCGTGTTGATAGCCGTTACCAGCGCCATCACGTCCGATGTGAACTCTGGTGTTTCGTCATCATACCAAAGTACACCGGCAGTCCGGCGAGTCGATTTTTGTGACAAGCCATCTTTAATGTGCAGATCGGTGTATGAGCGTTGTGTCTGCTCAATAGCCTGGGCACCGTATAACAATGTGGGTTCAATGCGATCAACCGGTAAGTTTTCATCGCCATCAGCGACGGGCGGAATGACACAAACACGGGCATATAGCGGAGATTTCTCCGCCAGCACGCGTTTAAGCAACGCCAGATTGTCTTCCAGATGATGGAAGGTTTCTGCGATGTTCATCGTATTCAATCCCCGAAAAAGGGTAGCTTGCAAATCCCCCCGCCGAAGCAGGGGCTGTATATATGTCCATACTTTATACAATTTTCACCCACAAAGGCAAGACGTGGTTATTTTGTTTACAGGTTAGCCGAAAAAGGTTTCAGTACCCTCAGCTTTGTTTGTTAACCAGCGATGGGCATCACTGATTGTTTTCGGACGTTGTGGGCTGCGCATCAGTTCGCAGAATTCGCGGTGTAAATTGAAAGTAGCGGCCAGGCGCATTAAACCGTCAATTTCGGCGGGGCTGATCGGCCGCTCAAGTATCAGTTTTGAACTTTTAGCAGAGACGGCTCTACGTAAAGAATGGAACATGATGGCAAGGCAAAATGGCAGAACGATAAAGGGGTAGCCCTCTTTCAAACTATTCATGGAATTAAACAACAGGACAGTCGCGGCTGCGGCAAACAGCATGCTGCCAAAACTTAGCCATTTAAATAAAGGGCCTGCGTACTTAAGCATCAACAATTTCAGAAACTGTCTATCGCTGATCTGCTCTTCCTGCTTGAGTGAATATGTGGTCGAGATAACGGTAATTAGTCCCTTATCAAACTCGGCAATTGAAATCGGCGTAACCTGCTGACTGTACCAAGCATTGAACTCTTCTTTTACACCTACGTTATCGACAAGATCGGTATAAAACTGATCCTCCGGCCATTGAATTTTTTGTGCGAGATAGGCATCTGGCCCACCGGCTTTATCTAAAAAGTGGACTTTAAGTGCGTAACGGGAAATGCTGAAGAATAGGATTGCTAACAACTGGAGGATAGCGGCGATGACGCCACCATCTAACCAGTTGTTAGCCAGTAAGCTTTTGACAAGAACTGCGACACTGAGCACCTGAAGCATCACCGCGAAAGCAACAATTGACCATGCGTATCTGCCAGTAAAAGAAATGCATTTATCTATATTCAGTTTCATTTAAATCTGTCGATTTTGAATTATCGGATATAGCGTGAATGATAACCCAATTAGAATGTCATGTACGAAAAAAAGGGGACATAACGAGCCTCTTTTTTGTTGCGAGCAATGAAAGCGACTCGTTAAATTAACGCGAGCGAGTAGTGAAATAGTGATTGACCTTTGCCAACAAACACGCAAATCTAAACCAACATACGATATAGGTTCTATACATCACCGCTGCAACCCTGAAGACATTTTTTACCTCTTTTATCGTTGAAATATCCTTCCTCCCCCCCCTCTTATTTTTTCTCTTTTTCTCTCTCTTTATCTCTTCTTTTCTCACGGTCGCCATCCAAGAATAACGTGCCGATTTCAAATATAAACGCGGAACCCAGGCGGGCTCTCGTATTATCTCGGGACGGCGGGAATGAAGCTCGGACTGGGTTTTGCCCCAAGCGAAGCGCCGGGGCATAGGGTTACACCCCTTATTGTATGTTGGTTTAGTTTTTTAAGTTGGAATTTACCCTTTTCCATATATACTAATATTAAAACTAATAAGGGCATAAATATCATGCATAAGTGTATATATACTAAAGAAGAATTTGAGTCTGCCTCTAAGGAACACATACTACAAAACTTCCTAGGACCTAAATGGGTTTCTAAAGAAATAGTTTCAAACTCGGCTCAAGAGATTTTTGGAAAAGAAATTGACTTGGCTTTCTCCAAACCTTTTGAATTCATAAGAAATCAAATTGACGCCAAAACAAGTCGCGGCAGAGATGCGCCTACAATAAAAAAACTTCGTGGTGATGACTCTTCCGTTATCGACTTGCGGCCAAGAGGAAAACCTGAATACGCTGAACCCAAAATAGTCACCACCGAACTCGAAAATGGAAGGACCAGTGTTCAAGTTCTATGTGCCGATCCCAGCATGTTGCCTTGGGCTTACAAAAAATTTATTGAAATGTTTCCTAATAGCGGAGTTACACAGGAAGATTTTCTGTCTAATTACAAGCAAAAATCTGGTCTAATGAATGAATCATTCCCCGTTAATATATCATTTGGGGGGAAAGATTATTTTCGAGGTGCAATGAAAAGTGTATTCAACTTGCTAGGTATTAATGATAAGGAATTGGCACTTCAAGAAATATTCGATCCAGTGAGAAATTTTATACTTAAAGGCGTAGGTGAATCTCATGAATTTGTAAGTTGGCCCAAAGAAACAGCTTCCAGATTACCAACCCTATCAGATTTTAGCCATCTTATTGCAGTATATTCTAACGGTACATCTGTCGAAGGTTTTATGAGGCTTTATGGCTGCATTGAACATTTATTTAAACTCACAGATGAATATGACGGTGAACCTTTCTGCTATTCATTCCTTGTAGATCCTTTAAGACTCAGCTCCACTTGTGAAATAAGAAATAGTGTTGAGGTAACTACATTATCACTCCCTTCTTTCGATTCAGGAACCAACCTCCCTAATGAATCCACATGGGCGTTCTACAGAAGTGCCATTCAAAATTTTGGTATAGCAGTAAGTAAATATAATTTAACTTTGGATTTTTTAAAAAAAATCAAAGAAAAACTAAAAGAGAGTGGGATGTCAGACCAAGATTCAGCTGGCATTTGTGATGGCTTCAAACCCATTTTATTCCAGAAATTGCGAGAGATTAATGACCAAAATCAATCCGAAATATCCTCTTTTATAATAGATTACCTCGCTAGCGTTACTATGCACAAACAAATGCCGCAGGGTTAGTGCGGCATCCTTCTGGTGTTTTTTAACCCCGCTTTGGGGGAACCCCTCGCGTGGCGCGTCCCCTCTGACACGCTCGCTATTCCAGTTACGATCAGAATATCATACCGGTCGCCGATTGCATCTTTTTTAGACTATTGATTTCCTCTTTTCTAACGATATTCTCTTTTCGTACCCATATTAAAACTGGAGATAGAATGCGTTCACATAAAAGATGTCTCGGCTATGTAGCCTTAGTCGTTGATGATTATGATAAAGCCATCGAATATTACACAGACAAACTCGGTTTCACCCTCGTAGAAGACACTCCCCAGCCAGGTAAACGTTGGGTTGTTGTCACTCCACAAGTCGGTAGTGATTGCAACATATTACTCGCTCGCGCCTCCAACGACCGTCAAAGTAAGTTCGTAGGCGATCAGGCTGGTGGACGCGTATTTATGTTTTTGCAGACCGATGATTTTTGGCGTGACTACAACCGCATGAAAGAAAAAGGTGTTAAATTCACCCAAGAACCTCGTGAAGAGGAATATGGTAAGGTTGTTGTCTTCGAAGACATTTATGGCAACCGCTGGGACCTTTACGAAAACGCTTAAATATACGGAAGCCCCTTTGCCGGGGCTGACCGCTGAATGTATTACTTGCCTAATCCACAGCAACTACAGATACAGCCATAATCTCCCGCTTACACCTTCAGATTTCACGTAACGCGGTCGAAACCACCTACATCACAATACTGTCACTTAGTTTCTTCTGGGATCACTGCAAGAGGTTGGTCACTGTGAACGACTTGCCAGCATTTTGAGAACTTCAGCCGCAGCACCTGCGCCTGGCAGACCACGACGGTATCTTCGCTGTCTCGCAAAGCGACAAGTTTTTTACCCGCCAGCATCGGAGTCAGCCCACCCGATATACCCGATAAAACATGTTTACTACCGGCCAGGTTGATTACCGTGTTATTACCATCAAAGGCCCGGATCAGTGAATAGCGATAAGGCCCTTCAAAATATACCGGCTGAACCAGCTCCTGCTTCTCCCCTTCCCCCAGAGAATTAACAAAAAACTGGTCGTAGTTCATGCGTAATTTTTTCACGCCAGTCGGATCCTGATTAGCCACCGAGGACGGCACTGCAAAATTCACCTGTTGCATTTCAGCCGAAACGGCCATGCCGGAAGCAGCCAATGTCATCACGGAAACAATTACCTTGATCATGGTTTTCATATGCTCATCTCGTTTGTAAAACCCTTACGGGTGGCGGTCGCAATGCCGGTTACCCCAAGTACGATTAAATTACCTGGTTTTAGCGGTCATTTTCACTGTTTGGGCTTTGGGGGTTCCCCCCTGTCAGCCCGTGGAAACGCCAGCCTGATCATCGCCTGTAAAATCAGCGCATCAGGCCCGATTACTACAATGGCGTTTCTTCGTTTTGAGGCACAAATAACAGGCAGGAACCAGTGCCAGATTGCACCACCTCCGGCGAGCAAGCGTAGGTTTCCTTTGTAGAGGCGAAGACAGTGAACGCCCAGCCACCAGGAGGCATCTTGCCTTTTCCTGGTCTGAGCCAATCCACCTGCCCTTTCAGTTCGTATCGGCTTCCGTCATAAATAACGACGGTGTGCAGCGACTGGTCAACGGAAGTTACTTCCTCAACCAGGAATAATTCGACGGGTCCATCATGGACATGATGTTTGATTTCAGAATACGGCCGCGTTTCCACAGGGCTTGCGCCGATCTGATTAACGCGGGAGTCCTGTTGCTGATCGGACGTATCGACTGACGCATGGAGCTCTGATGTCAACATGAGCATACCAGCAAGAAGTAGGAATGGCTTTTTCAACACTTACCCCCTTTTATCGCTCCCCCACGGAGCAAAAATAGAAAGTTTGCCCCTCAGCAAACTCACTGTTTTTTGATACTGACCGACTGACGCATGATTGCCAACACATCACTGGCCGACATTTTCCATGCTTCAGCTTGACGTCGCAGTACAAACGCGCCCAGCTCTATTCGCCGAGCATGATCTAACATGAATGTCATGGTGTTCCCGGCCTCACTGATCGTCATGCCGCAACCCACAGACCCATTGTTATTTACCACAAAGCCTTTGTTTTTGTTCGCACCGTGGAACTTAGCACGCATTTCTTTTTCGAGCCCGAATAAAGTGCCGCAAAATGAGGTCAATTCATATCGGGAGAGTTGTATCGTGATTTTCTGATCCCATAACACTTCGCGCCCTTCCGACGTCATGGGTGCTATCGAGATATTCAGCGTCAAAAAACCATCTTTTCCTTCGGACTGCACGTATTGAACATCCAATGCCGTCCGTTTTTTTTCATCGCGCTGGCGATCAGAGTACAGCTTCAGCTGTTCACCAAATTGACTCATAAATCCTCCTATCACCATAGTAACTGTGGCCTGGCCTGTGACGAAACTTTCGTCTTTCTTCTTTGTAAAGTGAGTTTGAACGGGTAATTACATTGTTATTTTAAGACCGGTACGGGACATCCCACCTCACCTAAGTGAGTTTGAACGGGAAATATATACTTCGTTTCGGTGCGTTTGAACGGGAAATATAGCGTTATTGATCAAGGAATCCATCAAAAAGTGAGTTCGAATGGGTTATCGTCAGTCTGGTACCAATTTTTAACCCTACCACAAGCCCTTTCTGTTCAATTTGCCAGCGTTAAATGTCATCACACCCCCTTCTCCGCTTTTTCTCACCCGCTATAGCTCACTTTTCTACTCAGTATCCTGCTGCAACTCACTTTTCATCGGCAGCCTACCCGCTAGAACTCACTTTTTTCATCCGCTCACGATACCAAAGCCCCCGTTCAAACTCACTCTACCATTCGTTTTGTTTACTCTGGGCATAAAAAAACCGCCTTACGACGGGTCTCCGATATATTTCACTTAATCCAATGTCGGGTTCCGGTTGTGAATATGTACAACAGATTCCCGCCCGGCCTTCATAACCTCGTACTGCAAGTAGCCAATACTATTCAGTTCGCTAAGCGCATCAGTGATTTTACGATTTTGGTCAGCGACCCTACCGTTCATCATCAATCGCTCACGAAGCCGCGACATTAAGATCGGCGCTGGCTGTCGTGGTAATGCTTCGAAATAGGTATACAGCGCCTGGGCTGTTTCATTTCTCGGCAATGCCAATAACGGCTTGCGTCGTAACAAACTTAAGTGATCATTGCTATAGAGCTCCCAAAGACGCTCATCAGCCTCCAACACCACCAGATCTTCGACAACATCAAATTCCGCCTTTACCAGTAGACCGGTAACCAAAAACTTCTTGGTGCCTGGTGTCGTGAACGTGATGGTCTTTGCCCTGATACGTGTTAATGAGTCGGCTATCTCCTTACGCAATTTCGAATCTAGCCGCTTCGATGGATACCCGCAGAACTGCGAGAACTCGCTGAACTTCACCTTAATCTTATTGCCATGCATAGCATCAGGACTGGCGCTAAACGCATGAATAATCCCAAGCCAACATCGGAAATCAATGAAATAGTTAAGCTGTGGACCGGTGATCACCACATTGGTGTAACCCTCACTGCGAGCGTACTCCAGACGGCTAAGCGATTCACTCGCATCCAACGGTTTGCCCGCTTTCCCTTTCGATCGGATATTCGGTGTGAACACGCCAAGCCGCAATAACGAGACGGGTTGAACACTTGAATTGTTTGTTATTGTGAGTTTCCTGTGTGACGAATTTTCGTCAGCAGGTATCGCATCCTTGAATAACAGGATGTTATTACTGCAATTTTGGTGCATCAAACCATAACCCCTCATGGTTGTGAATAAAAACTCGGCTTTCCCCTCTAAGACTCACCGAGTTTCCCACTGTAACACACCTAAATCCCTTTCAAACTCACTTTTTTCCCTTTCAAACTCACTTTCTTCCCTTTCAAACTCACCGCAATCCTCTACAAGCCAGGCCACCAGCGGCCTGCGAGGAACGGGGATCTTTTAGGATCTGTAAGGAACTAATTAGGTTAATTATTAGGATCTAGCCTGTTGAAAAGTGGATAAGCATAAACCAGACCCTTATTGAGGAACTGGTTTTTATCAGAATGGCTATTCAGCCCAGTGGGCTTTGAGGTGTCGGTTGGCTTCATCTAACGCTGCGGTAGCCGATGGCATGATCCGGTTATCAAAGACCCAGGGCGCGTCTTTCCAGTTACCTTGCTGCCTAATGTAACCCAATTTAATCGCTTCCATGAATGTCATTGACTTAGGACTAGGAGGCTTTACCTCCAGACCCTTGGCGCGATTGACACGTACCTTCAGGTAGGCCAGTACACGCTCAGCCTGCATTTCTTTTCGACCTGACAAGTCCCAGATACTGCGTCTCAGAAGTTTGATGCCTTGTTCACTCGTCATCAGTTTCCCTTTCCGAGTTCAACACGTTAATGCTTGGCAGGTCACACTGAAACCTCGTGTCATCAGCACGGTCTATCCAGGTCAAACACGCACCCGAGCGCCAGACTTCCAACACGGGATCACTCATGCAGTTTTCCACACTCTCATCTTCGTCATCAAAATCGTCAAACGTAGCCTCACTGTAGATAACGACATGAAGGAATTGCGGGTTTCTTTCCAATACAGCAAAAGCGTCGATCAGCGCCGATTTATCGAACTTAAGCGTCACATTCAGGAGGCGGATATCTTCCTGGAGTTTTAATTCTGTCAGCATAGTGTATCTCTTTTTAAGGCTGAGGCTCTCTCAAAGGGGTCGTCTCAGAATTCGGAAAATAAAGCACGCTAAGGCGTAGTCACCCCGTGACTCCCCCGCGCCGATGCAGCGAGCTTCGTTCCGTCTTGCAGTGACGCAATCAGCGGGCAGGAAACGTTCCCTTTCCGCGCATGGCAGGCGCACACCAGTTCAGACAGCACGGCCTCCATGCGTGCCAAGTCGGCCATCTTCTCGCGCACATCCTTGAGCTTGTGCTCGGCCAGGCCGCTGGCTTCCTCGCAATGGGTGCCATCCTCCAGCCGCAGTAGCTCGGCGATTTCGTCCAGGCTAAAGCCCAGCCGCTGGGCCGATTTCACGAACCGCACTCGTGTTACATCCGCCTCGCCATAGCGGCGAATGCTGCCATAGGGCTTGTCTGGCTCCGGCAGCAGGCCCTTGCGCTGGTAGAACCGGATGGTCTCCACATTGACCCCGGCCGCCTTGGCAAAAACGCCAATGGTCAGATTCTCAAAATTAATTTGCATATCGCTTGACTCCGTACATAACTACGGAAGTAAGCTTAAGCTATCCAAACCAAATTTGAAAGGACAAGCGTATGTCTGAACCACAAAAGTCTGAACCACAAAACGGGCGCGGCGCGCTCTTCGCCGGTGGGCTGGCCGCCATTCTTGCGTCGGCCTGCTGCCTGGGGCCGCTGGTTTTGATCGCCTTGGGGTTCAGCGGGGCATGGATCGGCAACCTGACGGTGCTGGAACCCTATCGCCCGATCTTCATCGGCGCAGCGCTGGTCGCGCTGTTTTTCGCCTGGCGGCGCATCTACCGCCCGGCGCAAGCCTGCAAACCGGGTGAGGTCTGCGCGATTCCCCAAGTGCGAGCTACTTACAAGCTCATTTTCTGGATCGTGGCCGCGCTGGTCCTGGTCTCGCTCGGATTTCCCTACGTCATGCCATTTTTCTATTAATCACAGGAGTTCATCATGAAAAAACTGTTTGCCGCCCTCGCCCTCGCTGCCGTTGTTGCCCCCGTGTGGGCCGCCACCCAGACCGTCACGCTGTCCGTGCCTGGCATGACCTGCGCCTCTTGCCCGATCACTGTCAAGCACGCGCTTTCCAAGGTTGAGGGCGTGAGCAAGACCGACGTAAGTTTCGACAAGCGCCAGGCCGTCGTCACCTTCGACGATGCCAAGACCAACGTCCAGAAGTTGACCAAGGCGACCGAGGACGCGGGCTATCCGTCCAGCCTCAAACGCTGATCCGTTAACCGAACTCGGGAGCGACACATGGGACTCATCACGCGCATCGCTGGCAAAACCGGCGCGCTCGGCAGCGTCGTTTCCGCGATGGGCTGCGCCGCCTGTTTTCCTGCCATCGCCAGCTTTGGCGCGGCCATCGGACTGGGCTTCTTGAGCCAGTACGAGGGGCTATTCATTGGCATCCTGCTGCCGATGTTCGCCGGCATCGCGTTACTCGCCAATGCTATCGCTTGGCTCAATCATCGACAGTGGCGACGCACGGCGCTCGGCACGATAGGCCCGATCTTGGTGCTGGCAGCGGTGTTTTTAATGCGGGCTTACGGCTGGCAGAGCGGTGGACTGCTCTATGTCGGCCTGGCCTTGATGGTTGGGGTGTCGGTCTGGGATTTCATCTCGCCAGCACATCGCCGCTGCGGGCCGGACAGCTGTGAATTGCCAGAACAACGTGGCTGACGGCAACAGCCGTAGCCACCACAGAAAAGGAAAAATACATGACCACCCTGAAAATCACCGGGATGACCTGCGACTCGTGCGCGGCTCACGTCAAGGAAGCCTTGGAGAAAGTGCCCGGCGTGCAATCGGCGCTGGTGTCCTATCCGAAGGGCACAGCGCAACTCGCCATTGAGGCGGGCACGTCATCGGATGCGCTGACTACCGCCGTGGCCGGACTGGGCTACGAGGCAACGCTTGCCGATGCGCCACCGACGGACAACCGCGCCGGCCTGCTCGACAAGATGCGCGGCTGGATAGGGGCCGCTGATAAGCCCAGTGGCAACGAACGCCCGTTGCAGGTCGTCGTCATTGGTAGCGGTGGAGCCGCGATGGCGGCAGCACTGAAGGCCGTCGAGCAAGGCGCGCAGGTCACGCTGATTGAGCGCGGCACCATCGGCGGCACCTGCGTCAACGTCGGTTGTGTGCCGTCCAAGATCATGATCCGCGCCGCCCACATCGCCCATCTGCGCCGGGAAAGCCCATTCGACGGCGGCATGCCACCCACACCGCCGACGATCTTGCGCGAGCGGCTGCTGGCCCAGCAGCAGGCCCGTGTCGAAGAACTCCGTCATGCCAAGTACGAAGGCATCCTGGACGGCAATTCAGCCATCACCGTTCTGCACGGTGAAGCGCGTTTCAAGGACGACCAGAGCCTTATCGTTAGTTTGAACGAGGGTGGCGAGCGCGTCGTGATGTTCGACCGCTGCCTGGTCGCCACGGGTGCCAGCCCGGCGGTCCCGCCGATTCCGGGCTTGAAAGAGTCACCCTACTGGACTTCCACCGAGGCCCTGGCGAGCGACACCATTCCCGAACGCCTTGCCGTAATCGGCTCGTCGGTGGTGGCGCTGGAGCTGGCGCAAGCCTTTGCCCGGCTGGGCAGCAAGGTCACGGCCCTGGCGCGCAATACCTTGTTCTTCCGTGAAGACCCGGCCATCGGCGAGGCGGTGACAGCCGCTTTCCGTGCCGAGGGCATCGAGGTGCTGGAGCACACGCAAGCCAGCCAGGTCGCCCATATGGACGGTGAATTCGTGCTGACCACCACGCACGGTGAATTGCGCGCCGACAAGCTGCTGGTCGCCACCGGCCGGACACCGAACACGCGCAGCCTGGCATTGGAAGCGGCGGGGGTAGCCGTCAATGCGCAGGGGGCCATCGTCATCGACAAGGGCATGCGCACCAGTAGCCCGAACATCTACGCGGCCGGCGACTGCACCGACCAGCCGCAGTTCGTCTATGTGGCGGCAGCGGCCGGCACTCGTGCGGCGATCAACATGACTGGCGGCGATGCGGCCCTGGACCTGACCGCAATGCCGGCCGTGGTGTTCACCGACCCGCAGGTCGCCACCGTGGGCTACAGCGAGGCGGAAGCACATCACGACGGGATCGAGACCGACAGTCGCCTGCTAACACTGGATAACGTGCCGCGTGCGCTTGCCAACTTCGACACACGCGGCTTCATCAAGCTGGTCATCGAGGAAGGTAGCGGACGGCTCATCGGCGTGCAAGCGGTGGCCCCGGAAGCGGGTGAACTGATCCAGACGGCGGTGCTCGCCATTCGCAACCGTATGACCGTGCAGGAACTGGCCGACCAATTGTTCCCCTACCTGACCATGGTCGAAGGGCTGAAGCTCGCGGCGCAGACCTTCAGCAAGGACGTGAAGCAGCTTTCGTGCTGCGCCGGATGAGGAAAAGGAGGTGTTCAATGAGCGCCTACACAGTGTCCCGGCTGGCCCTTGATGCCGGGGTGAGCGTGCATATCGTGCGCGACTACCTGCTGCGCGGATTGCTACGGCCGGTCGCGTACACCACGGGCGGCTACGGCTTGTTCGATGACACCGCGTTGCAACGGCTGCGCTTTGTACGGGCTGCCTTCGAAGCGGGTATCGGCCTGGACGCACTGGCGCGGCTGTGCCGGGCGCTGGATGCTGCGGACGGTGACGGTGCGTCTGCGCAGCTTGCCGTGTTGCGGCAACTCGTCGAGCGTCGGCGCGAGGCCCTGGCCAGCCTCGAAATGCAACTGGCCGCCATGCCAACCGAACCGGCACAGCACGCGGAGAGTCTGCCATGAACAGCCCAGAGCACTTGCCGTCTGAGACGCACAAACCGATCACCGGCTACTTGTGGGGCGCGCTGGCCGTGCTCACCTGTCCCTGCCATTTGCCGATTCTCGCCATTGTGCTAGCCGGCACGACGGCCGGCGCGTTCATCGGGGAGCACTGGGGTATTGCAGCCCTCACGCTGACCGGCTTGTTTGTCCTGTCTGTGACGCGGCTGCTGCGGGCCTTCAAGGGAAGATCATGACCGCTTCCCAGCCAGCCGAGAGTGGGCAGCTTTGAGCTTCGCTACCAATCTGGAGGAGTACCACCATGAACGCAAACGCCCCGAACACTGCCAGTTGCACCACCTGCTGCGTATGCTGCAAAGAAATTCCGCTCGATGCCGCCTTCACCCCGGAAGGCGCGGAATACGTCGAACATTTCTGCGGGCTGGATTGCTATGAACGCTTCCAGGCACGCGCCAAGGCCGCGACAGAATCTGACATTGCGCCTGTCCCTGGCGGTTCGCAGCCGTCAGATTGAGGCATACCCTAACCTGATGTCAGATGCCATGTGTAAATTGCGTCAGGATAGGATTGAATTTTGAATTTATTGACATATCTCGTTGAAGGTCATAGAGTCTTCCCTGACATTTTGCAGGGAATTCCATGACTGGACAGCGCATTGGGTATATCAGGGTCAGCACCTTCGACCAGAACCCGGAACGGCAACTGGAAGGCGTCAAGGTTGATCGCGCTTTTAGCGACAAGGCATCCGGCAAGGATGTCAAGCGTCCGCAACTGGAAGCGCTGATAAGCTTCGCCCGCACCGGCGACACCGTGGTGGTGCATAGCATGGATCGCCTGGCGCGCAATCTCGATGATTTGCGCCGGATCGTGCAAACGCTGACACAACGCGGCGTGCATATCGAATTCGTCAAGGAACACCTCAGTTTTACTGGCGAAGACTCTCCGATGGCGAACCTGATGCTCTCGGTGATGGGCGCGTTCGCCGAGTTCGAGCGCGCCCTGATCCGCGAGCGTCAGCGCGAGGGTATTGCGCTCGCCAAGCAACGCGGGGCTTACCGTGGCAGGAAGAAATCCCTGTCGTCTGAGCGTATTGCCGAACTGCGCCAACGTGTCGAGGCTGGCGAGCAAAAGACCAAGCTTGCTCGTGAATTCGGAATCAGTCGCGAAACCCTGTATCAATACTTGAGAACGGATCAGTAAATATGCCACGTCGTTCCATCCTGTCCGCCGCCGAGCGGGAAAGCCTGCTGGCGTTGCCGGACTCCAAGGACGACCTGATCCGACATTACACATTCAACGATACCGACCTCTCGATCATCCGACAGCGGCGCGGGCCAGCCAATCGGCTGGGCTTCGCGGTGCAGCTCTGTTACCTGCGCTTTCCCGGCGTCATCCTGGGCGTCGATGAACTACCGTTCCCGCCCTTGTTGAAGCTGGTCGCCGACCAGCTCAAGGTCGGCGTCGAAAGCTGGAACGAGTACGGCCAGCGGGAGCAGACCCGGCGCGAGCACCTGAGCGAGCTGCAAACCGTGTTCGGTTTCCGGCCCTTCACCATGAGCCATTACCGGCAGGCCGTCCAGATGCTGACCGAGCTGGCGATGCAAACCGACAAAGGCATCGTGCTGGCCAGCGCCTTGATCGGGCACCTGCGGCGGCAGTCGGTCATTCTGCCCGCCCTCAACGCCGTCGAGCGGGCGAGTGCCGAGGCGATCACCCGTGCTAACCGGCGCATCTACGACGCCTTGGCCGAACCACTGGCGGACGCGCATCGCCGCCGCCTCGACGATCTGCTCAAGCGCCGGGACAACGGCAAGACGACCTGGTTGGCTTGGTTGCGCCAGTCTCCGGCCAAGCCAAATTCGCGGCATATGCTGGAACACATCGAACGCCTCAAGGCATGGCAGGCACTCGATCTGCCTACCGGCATCGAGCGGCTGGTTCACCAGAACCGCCTGCTCAAGATTGCCCGCGAGGGCGGCCAGATGACACCCGCCGACCTGGCCAAATTCGAGCCGCAACGGCGCTACGCCACTCTCGTGGCGCTGGCCACCGAGGGCATGGCCACCGTCACCGACGAAATCATCGACCTGCACGACCGCATCCTGGGTAAGCTGTTTAACGCTGCCAAGAATAAGCATCAGCAGCAGTTCCAGGCGTCAGGCAAGGCCATCAACGCCAAGGTACGTCTGTACGGGCGCATCGGTCAGGCGCTGATCGACGCCAAGCAATCAGGCCGCGATGCGTTTGCCGCCATCGAGGCCGTCATGTCCTGGGATTCCTTTGCCGAGAGCGTCACCGAGGCGCAGAAGCTCGCGCAACCCGATGACTTCGATTTCCTGCATCGCATCGGCGAGAGCTACGCCACCCTGCGCCGCTATGCACCGGAATTCCTTGCCGTGCTCAAGCTGCGGGCCGCGCCCGCCGCCAAAAACGTGCTTGATGCCATTGAGGTGCTGCGCGGCATGAACACCGACAACGCCCGCAAGCTGCCAGCCGATGCACCGACCGGCTTCATCAAGCCGCGCTGGCAGAAACTGGTGATGACCGACGCCGGCATCGACCGGCGCTACTACGAACTGTGCGCGCTGTCCGAGTTGAAGAACTCCCTGCGCTCGGGCGACATCTGGGTGCAGGGTTCACGCCAGTTCAAGGACTTCGAGGACTACCTGGTACCGCCCGAGAAGTTCACCAGCCTCAAGCAGTCCAGCGAATTGCCGCTGGCCGTGGCCACCGACTGCGAACAATATCTGCATGAGCGGCTGACGCTGCTGGAAGCACAACTTGCCACCGTCAACCGCATGGCGGCAGCCAACGACCTGCCGGATGCCATCATCACCGAGTCGGGCTTGAAGATCACGCCGCTGGATGCGGCGGTGCCCGACACCGCGCAGGCGCTGATAGACCAGACAGCCATGGTCCTGCCGCACGTCAAGATCACCGAACTGCTGCTCGAAGTCGATGAGTGGACGGGCTTCACCCGGCACTTCACGCACTTGAAATCGGGCGATCTGGCCAAGGACAAGAACCTGTTGTTGACCACGATCCTGGCCGACGCGATCAACCTGGGCCTGACCAAGATGGCCGAGTCCTGCCCCGGCACGACCTACGCGAAGCTCGCTTGGCTGCAAGCCTGGCATACCCGCGACGAAACGTACTCGACAGCGTTGGCTGAACTGGTCAACGCTCAGTTTCGGCATCCCTTTGCCGGGCACTGGGGCGATGGCACCACATCATCATCGGACGGACAGAATTTCCGAACCGCTAGCAAGGCAAAGAGCACGGGGCACATCAACCCAAAATATGGCAGCAGCCCAGGACGGACTTTCTACACCCACATCTCCGACCAATACGCGCCATTCCACACCAAGGTGGTCAATGTCGGCCTGCGCGACTCAACCTACGTGCTCGACGGCCTGCTGTACCACGAATCCGACCTGCGGATCGAGGAGCACTACACCGACACGGCGGGCTTCACCGATCACGTCTTCGCCCTGATGCACCTCTTGGGCTTCCGCTTCGCGCCGCGCATCCGCGACCTGGGCGACACCAAGCTCTACATCCCGAAGGGCGATGCCGCCTATGACGCGCTCAAGCCGATGATCGGCGGCACGCTCAACATCAAGCACGTCCGCGCCCATTGGGACGAAATCCTGCGGCTGGCCACCTCGATCAAGCAGGGCACGGTGACGGCCTCGCTGATGCTCAGGAAACTCGGCAGCTACCCGCGCCAGAACGGCTTGGCCGTCGCGCTGCGCGAGTTGGGCCGCATCGAGCGCACGCTGTTCATCCTCGACTGGCTGCAAAGCGTCGAGCTACGCCGCCGCGTGCATGCCGGGCTGAACAAGGGCGAGGCGCGCAATGCGCTGGCCCGTGCCGTGTTCTTCAACCGCCTTGGTGAAATCCGTGACCGCAGTTTCGAGCAGCAGCGCTACCGGGCCAGCGGCCTCAACCTGGTGACGGCGGCCATCGTGCTGTGGAACACGGTCTACCTGGAGCGTGCGGCGCATGCGTTGCGCGGCAATGGTCATGCCGTCGATGACTCGCTATTGCAGTACCTGTCGCCACTCGGCTGGGAGCACATCAACCTGACCGGTGATTACCTATGGCGCAGCAGCGCCAAGATCGGCGCGGGGAAGTTCAGGCCGCTACGGCCTCTGCAACCGGCTTAGCGTGCTTTATTTTCCGTTTTCTGAGACGACCCCTATTATGGCGAAGGTATCATTCAGGAAGCGTTGATGAAGGATTATCTCTGTAAAAAGTTATTCAACCGGCTTTCCGGTACCCTGGTGATCAGAGCGCGCTGCGGCAATAACATTACTGGCCTGGCATGTTGCAATATTCTTTATCCCTCGCCCCGATACAGCGGTCAGCTGCATATTAAAGAGCTGTATGTTTCTCAGTGCGATCGAAATAAGGGCACGGGTAAAGCGATAATGCGCTTTATAGCCCGGCTTGCGCTTGAACAGGAATGCCTTAGCCTTAGCTGGAACGCTGAAAAATCCAACCCCGGCGCTAACCGTTTTTATCAGGCTCTGGGAGGCAGAATAAATGATCATATCGTCAATTATTACCTCCACGGGGAGAGCCTGAGCAAACTGGCCTCAGGCATTTGAGAAGCACACGGTCACACTGCTTCCGGTAGTCAATAAACCGGTAAACCAGCAATAGACATAAGCGGCTATTTAACGACCCTGCCCTGAACCGACGACCGGGTCGAATTTGCTTTCGAATTTCTGCCATTCATCCGCTTATTATCACTTATTCAGGCGTAGCAACCAGGCGTTTAAGGGCACCAATAACTGCCTTAAAAAAATTACGCCCCGCCCTGCCACTCATCGCAGTACTGTTGTAATTCATTAAGCATTCTGCCGACATGGAAGCCATCACAAACGGCATGATGAACCTGAATCGCCAGCGGCATCAGCACCTTGTCGCCTTGCGTATAATATTTGCCCATGGTGAAAACGGGGGCGAAGAAGTTGTCCATATTGGCCACGTTTAAATCAAAACTGGTGAAACTCACCCAGGGATTGGCTGAGACGAAAAACATATTCTCAATAAACCCTTTAGGGAAATAGGCCAGGTTTTCACCGTAACACGCCACATCTTGCGAATATATGTGTAGAAACTGCCGGAAATCGTCGTGGTATTCACTCCAGAGCGATGAAAACGTTTCAGTTTGCTCATGGAAAACGGTGTAACAAGGGTGAACACTATCCCATATCACCAGCTCACCGTCTTTCATTGCCATACGGAATTCCGGATGAGCATTCATCAGGCGGGCAAGAATGTGAATAAAGGCCGGATAAAACTTGTGCTTATTTTTCTTTACGGTCTTTAAAAAGGCCGTAATATCCAGCTGAACGGTCTGGTTATAGGTACATTGAGCAACTGACTGAAATGCCTCAAAATGTTCTTTACGATGCCATTGGGATATATCAACGGTGGTATATCCAGTGATTTTTTTCTCCATTTTAGCTTCCTTAGCTCCTGAAAATCTCGATAACTCAAAAAATACGCCCGGTAGTGATCTTATTTCATTATGGTGAAAGTTGGAACCTCTTACGTGCCGATCAACGTCTCATTTTCGCCAAAAGTTGGCCCAGGGCTTCCCGGTATCAACAGGGACACCAGGATTTATTTATTCTGCGAAGTGATCTTCCGTCACAGGTATTTATTCGGCGCAAAGTGCGTC